>NZ_NFKB01000035.1:0-37010 GCF_002160175.1 Faecalibacterium sp. An192 | reverse complement strand
CTATGGCGGCGCGCACCTCGCCGGACAGCGCGTTGTAGGGTGCGCCGTACTCGTTCAGATACCGGGCAATCTGGTTGAGGTTGCCGCCGATCCTGCCGTACTCGGCTGTCAGCTTCCCGACAGCGGAAAGCAACTCGTCATTGACCGACGACACATGGACAACCGGGCGTATGGTCGCCCGCCGTATCGCCTGCCGGAGAAATTCGGACTGGCTGATACCATAGGGCGCAAGCCGCGCTGTGAAGTCGGCGTATTCATCTTCGGACAGCCGGGTTTTCACAACGCGGCTGCGGTGGGGCGTGTTGTATTTCTTTGGCATGGTCTGTAAACCTCCCTTCACTTTACAACGGACATTTTTGGGGCAAAAAACAGGGGGTACATTAAAAATTTTTGGGTAGCCGTTGCGGAAATATTTTTGCGGCGCAAGCCGCATAGCAGGGTTTGGGGAAGGCACTCCCCAACAAGTTTCCCGCGAGGGGCAAAACTGCAGAATTGCGGATTTTGGCACCGTGGTAGAAACTTGCTCTCCGTGACTGCAAACTTTCTCTCACTTCCGTCCGCCACTTTTTTGGAAAACTGCAACCACAAAAGTTTGTTTCTCTTTTTCTGCTACTACTAATCCTGTAAAGGGCATTCCTGCCCGCTTTCGCTAAAATGACACCGGACGCAGTGGTTTCTACCCGGTGTTGGAGAAATCCTTTCTCTTTGCCCTCTACTACGGGTAAATGCTCCAAATGCCAAACACCAGGGCAGAAAAATTCCCTCCTCGCTTACTACTACAACCGGCAGGGGGCAAAATGGCCGGGAGCGGAGCCGGACAACAAAAAAAGCAGTAAATCTTTTTCAAGACTTACTGCTTTCGCTGGCCGCGTCGGTGGCGGCTGGTATTCAGTTTTTATGACTTGTCCGGTGGTTCGTCAAGCCGGAACTTGAATTGACAGTCAATTAACCGCTGCTTTACATAGTCCTCCACCTCGGCGTTGACCTGCCCGTTCACTTTTGAGAAATAGCGGATATATCCGGCGTAGTGGAGCAGGACAGCGTTCACGGCTTCTGGGTCGCCCTCACGGGCTTTGAGGATTGTTTCATAGGGGAGAAGTCTACTCATACCGGCTCACCCCCATTTCTTCGCGTAGCCGCTGCAAGGCAAGCTGGATATGCCGCCCCGCTGTGCTGCGTGACCGGCCAATACACGCGCCGATCACGCGCTGCGGCTGGCGCAGAAAGTAATAGCGCAGGATTTCTTCCCGCGTCTGCTCCGGCAAAACAGAGATCGCGTCGGCAAGGGCGGCGTTGCAGAGCAGGACGGTCTGACCGCAGACGGTAAATGGGTATTCCTCGTCCGGCTCCGACGCGGCAAACTGGACAAACTTCTCGTTCATCAGATAGTCAAGGGAAACTTGCCGTTCCCATTGCCGTTTAAGCTTCAAAATCTTGTCCAAGGCGGCACAGCGGATAACAGTCTTGCAAAAGGCGTTGTACCTGCGCTGGATATATTCTTGATAGGCTATCTGGTCGGTCATGGAAATTCCCCTTTCTGAATAATAGTGCGGGGCGGTGGCACTTCTTGCTGTCGCCCCTTGATTGCCTACCAGCAAAGGCGGGCGGGGCTGTCAACGGCTGCGCATATGCGCCGTTCATCTTGACCGTTGACTGGCTCGGCTGGGTTTGCTATTTACCCGACAAACTTGAATTTATTTTAAGCTATCACGTTTTACCTTCTTAAGCCTTACTATCATTACCATAGGAATTTCTTTGTTGGTTTTAAAACATTCTTCATAAAATCCATCAATGACAAATCCAGCTCTAAAACAAAGGTTAAAAATATCTTGTATGGAACGATGATAATAAATCTGCTCTTTCGGTTGCCCTTCAATCGCTATATCATAGTAACTGTGCGGTGTCATATATTTTTCAGTCAACGTGACAAAACAAGGGTGTTGCGTTGCAAAGACAAAAATTCCGCTTTCCTGCAACAGTTCATAAACAGCCATAAGAAGTGGTTCAATATCCGTAATATCCATAATTGCCATATTAGAAACTGCTTTCGTAAAGGCTCGATTTCTTTTTAATTCTAATATACTTTTTCTATCGGTCGCATCCGCCACACAAAATTCAATTTGTTTTGCATATTGTGATTGCCGTCTTTTAGCCAATTCTATCATTTTTTTGCTGTAATCAAAAGCGACAACCGAAGCGCCTCTTTGTGCAAGATACGAAGAATAATTTCCATTGCCACACGCAATATCCAAAATGTAATCCGCAGGATTAGGAGATAGAAGTTCCGTTACTTTGGGACGCACTACCTCTCTGTGAAATTCATTAGATTCGTCACCCATTGCATTATCCCAAAATTGTGCGTTCTCCTCCCAGATTTTTTTACTTTCCTCTGTTCCCATGTTCTCTCCCACTCCCCAAATTTGCTTTTTTGCTTCCATTAAATCTTCCTTACTATATTCCATTGTTACCCTCCATAACTTCTGATTGTTGCCGTCTTGACGATTATGTATCTTTACATTACCTTCTGAAACATATGGCGCACCTTGTCCAGGCGGCTGTTTGGACGGCGGGGCTGGATGACCGGCTGACCGACAGCGGCCTGATATCCTTTCAGCTCTGTAAGGCATACGCTCCGCCCGTTGGTGTAAAAGGCCAGATCAGTACGGTATGCCTGTATACAGCGGGCGGGAATCTCGCCAGTAAAGACAACTTCATCCTTTTTTACCTGGGCCGTTTCGATGGTGGCACAGTATTTCGGTGCATCATGATAAGCCCTGGAAAGGTATTCCTGGGGCGCATAGAGGATGAAGGAGAGATAAGGTTCCAGCAGCTGCGTCCCCGATTCCTTCAATGCCTGTTCCAATACAATCGGGGCCAATGAGCGGAAGTCCGCCGGCGTGCTGACCGGACTGTAATAAAGCCCGTATTCAAAGCAAATCTTACAGTCCGTTACGTTCCAGCCGAACAAGCCCTGCTCCAGCCCGTAACGGATACCATCCCTGACAGCGTTTTGAAAACTCTGGTTCAAGTATCCCAGCGAAACCCGGCTCTCGTATTGTACACCGGAGCCAAGCGAGAGTGGTGTAACAGACAGTCCTATGGATGCCCAAAACGGGTTGGGCGGCACCTCGATATGGATGGTGTGGCTGGCTGCTTTGAGCGGCCGCTCCATATAAATGACGGAGGGTTCCTTTACCACTGTTTCAAGCTTGTATTTTTCCGACAGCAAAGCGGAAACAACCTCCAACTGCACCCGGCCCAAAAAAGAAAGAATGATCTCATGGGTGATGGAATCCACTTCGCAACGCAAAAGCGGGTCAGTATCCGCAAGTTGCGTAAGAGCGTCCAGCAGCCGTTCTCTTTGCGCTGCCGTTTTCGGCGCAATCGTCGTCCGCAGCATGGGGAGGGGGTCCTCGCGCCACCTTTTACGAGGGAGCCGGGTTTGGTCCCCTAATACATCGTTTAACCTCACGCTGTCGCTGGGAAGGATAACAATTTCACCCTGATAAGCGGTGTCTGTCCGAACAATTTCCCCTTTGGATGGAATACGCATCTCTGTGATTTTCAGCTTTTCTCTCCCGGCCAGGGCCACCGTATCCCGCAGGCGCAGCGTTCCGCTGTATAACCGTAGATAGACACGCCGCTGGCCGCAATCGGTGTACTCAACCTTGAAAACGCTGCCGCATAGGGCGGCGCCCCCCTGTTCCCCAATCGGTTGGAACAGCCCTGTCACCGCATCCATCAACGGTTGAATGCCAAGGCCATTTTTGGCGCTGCCATGATAGACTGGGAACAGGGAGGCGTCTTGAACCCGCTGCTGTTCCTCCCGCGCAAGTTTTTCCCGGCTGATTGGTTCTCCTGCGATATACTTTTCCAATAATTCATCGTTATTTTCGATGACCGCATCCCATGCTTCTATGTCGGTATTTTCCTCCAGGACTATTTCCGGGGACAGCGACACCGTCTGCTTGATGATAATATCGGCGGAGAGCTTATCCCGAACAGACTGAACCACGCTCTGCAAATCAACGCCAGCCTGGTCGATCTTGTTGATAAAGATAACGGTGGGAATGTTCATTTTCCGCAGGGCATGGAACAGAATACGGGTCTGGGCCTGCACGCCATCTTTAGCGGAGATCACCAAGATGGCCCCATCTAAAACAGCCAAAGAGCGGTACACCTCCGCCAAAAAATCCATGTGGCCGGGCGTATCCACAATGTTAACTTTACATCTGTGCCACTGGAAGGAAGTGACTGCCGCTTGAATGGTAATCCCACGCTGCCGCTCCAAAAACATGGTGTCCGTCCTCGTTGTCCCTTTTTCGACGCTCCCCGGTTCTGAAATGGCTCCGCTGGCATATAGCAGGCTCTCCGTCAAGGTCGTCTTTCCAGCGTCTACATGGGCAAGAATTCCAATATTGATTATTTTCATGTGATTGTCCTCCCTTTACAGCCCCAAAGGGCATAAAAATCCCCAGCAGTAAAATACTTTTACCACTGGGGATTATAAGTTGCGGACATACACATATACAGCATACACCTGTTTGTGATTGCTGTTTTTGGGGATATGTCAAAATTGATAAGGCAAAAGTATTCTTAAATTGGGTACAAAAAACTAAGCCCCTACAAAAGGAGCTATCATAATCCTTTGTTCCCACTATTTGATTATAGTTTTATTTAAGAATACCTTGCCGCATATTTTTTACTCCTTTTCTGGATTAAATCATTGTATCACATCAGTTTTAGGAAAGCAAGTACCTAAAAGAAATTTTTCTTCCCCTTATATGTAACAATCATACCGGCTTCCTAGCGTTCAGAATGTTTTCTGCTGTCTGCTGTGGTGTTTGGTTGGAATTGTCCAACCAAAAGCCGATCCGTGGTGTTGTCTGCATTTTACTAAATACAAATTCAATGTATACAGAAAGATATAAGGAGTGGGAGGGATTCCGCCGTAGTTGGCATTGTAGGAAAATCCAAAAGTTTAGATTTTCCCACAATGCTTATCTTTTGGTCTTTGGTTCGGAATAGTGTAGTGCTGGCGGTCTATCTCTTGTTTTCGGTTGCTTGCTTCCTTACCGTACATGAGCATTCGCGCCGGGGTTGTCCGAGCCGTAACCTTCCAGCAGGTTGACGCCGCCCCACACGCCGAGACCAGCGCCCAGGGCAACAACAAGGGTCTGCAGAACCTCAATGGCCGAATTGAAAAAATCCATAGTCGTTTCCTCCTAAATTGAAAAGAACTTGCGGCCGGTCGGTACACACCTGAAATCATCATTCTTTTGGCTGCTAACCGCAGCAGGGTTGATTTGCCGGTGCACCTGGGGCCTGAGCAATAAAAAATCCTCCCGAGAGTGGGAGGATCAAAAGATGTATTAAACACACTTCCCATACCAACGCAATAAGACCTCGCTTAAAAGGGCACCGATTCACTTGTTCGATTGCCTTTTCCTCATCCGGGAAGCAAGGGGTGAATTCGCTTTGCCTGGTAATGCGCACAATTTTGCACGATATTTTTAGTCGAAGTGTCGATTGACAAAAAATCAAAACATTGTTATCATCATATTAACTTAAATACGGCTGTTACTGGTAATGCAGGCAAGACCACATGAAAAGCATCGCGCAAGCGGTGTGTTTTTCTGTGGTCTTTTTTGTGCCTGAGAAGCCGGCCCCGCTGTCAGAAAGGAGATCTTTTATGGATTACAAAAAGCTCGCTTATGATCTGCTGCCTTTGGTAGGAGGAGCAGAAAACATCAGCAAATTGACCCACTGCGCCACCCGGCTCCGGTTTGAGTTTCACGACCGCAGCAAAGTGGATGCCAAAGCCATTGAAAAAACGCCCGGTGTTATCAGCGTGGTGGAAAAGGGCGGCCAGTTCCAGGTCGTGGTTGGCAACGATGTGCCCATCACCTACCGGGCTCTGATCAACGAGATGGGCGGCACCGCCACCGGCAGCTCGTCTTCCAGCGCCGACCCCGCTCCTGAAAAGAAGCCCTCCATCATCAACCGCATCATCAGTGTCATCTCCACCACCTTTACGCCGGTGATCCCGGCCCTGATCGGCGGCGGTATGATTAAGGCGGTGCTCTCGATCCTGGTTCTGTTCGGCCTGTCGGACGCCAGCTCCACCTATCAGATCCTCAACTTTGTCTCGGATGCCGCCTTCTATTTCATGCCGGTACTGCTGGCCTACGGCGCAGCCATCAAGTTCGAATGCAACCCCGTTCTGGCCATGACCCTGACCTGTGCGCTACTTCACCCCACCTGGCTGGGAATGGTAGCCGCCGGGGAACCGGTGGACTTTTTCAACATTCCGGTTCGTCTGGTAGATTACACCTACTCGGTGATCCCGGTGATCCTCAGCGTCTGGATCATGTCCTATGTGGAGCGGTTTGCTGAAAAGTACACCCCCTCGGTCATCAAGTTCTTTGTGAAGCCTCTGCTGATCCTCTTCATTTCTGCCCCGATTGCCCTGATTATCGTCGGTCCCTTCGGCGCGTTCCTCAACACCCTGATCGAAACCGGCGCCAACCTCATCAATGCCCGGGCCAGCTGGCTGCTGCCCATGCTGATGGGCGCTTTCCAGCCCTTCCTGGTCCTGACCGGCACCGCCTGGGCCATGACCCCCATCGCCACCGTCCAGATTTCCTCCCTGGGCTATGAGATCGTCAACGGCCCCGGCATGCTGGCTTCCAATATCGCCCAGGGCGGCGCAACCCTGGCCGTCGCCTGCAAAACCAAAAACCAGCAGCTTCGTCAGCTGGCCGCTTCCTCAGGCTTTACCGCTGTCATGGGCATCACCGAGCCCTGCCTCTACGGCGTTATCCTCAAACTGAAAAAGCCCCTCATTGCTTCGATGATCGGCGGCGGCATCGGAGGCATTTACGCCGGCCTGTCCGGCCTGGTGCGCTACGCCTTTGTTTCCCCCGGCCTGGCCGCGCTGCCCGCTTTCATTGGCGAAAACCCCATGAACATCGTTCATGCCGTCATCACCTGCCTGATTTCCTTTGCAGCAGGCTTTGCTGCCGCCTGGATTCTGGGCTTTGATGACCCTGTGGACGACAGCACACCTTCCGCCGCCGCGGAGACGCCCGCCGAAACCCGCCCGGCCCCTGTCGGCACGGCCCAGGCTGCTGCGCCGGTGTCCGGCCATGCCGTCCCCCTGGAGGAGGTAAACGACGCGGTCTTTTCCCAGAAAATTCTGGGGGACGGCCTGGCAATCCAGCCCGACAGCGATGACATTCTGGCTCCGCTGGACGGCGAAGTCACTTCCCTGCCCGACACCATGCACGCCGTGGGGCTGCATGGCGACAACGGCATGGATCTGCTGATCCATGTGGGAATTGACACGGTCAATCTCCAGGGCAAATATTACCAGGCCCTTGTCAAAGCTGGTGACCGGGTGCGCAAAGGCGACCGGCTGCTGCATTTTGACCGGAAAGCCATTGAGGCTGCCGGCTACGAGACCATTACGCCGGTTCTCTTGACCAACACAGACGACTACCAGTCGGTCCAGGCCGTTTCCGGCCGGGACGTGCAGGCCGGCGAAACGGTGCTCACTGCAGAGTAATACAGGAGGTTGTCCCATATGATTTACCAGAAACTGCTGGACTTTCCCGAAAACTTTCTCTGGGGTGCTTCCACTTCGGCTTACCAGGTGGAGGGCGGCTGGGATGCCGACGGCAAAAGTCCTTCCATCATCGATATGTATGAGCACCCGGCGGGCTACGCCGACTTTACGGTGGCCAGCGACCACTACCACCGCTACAAGGAGGACATTGCTCTTTTTGCCCGGATGGGTCTGAAAGCCTATCGTTTTTCCATTGCCTGGACCCGTATCCTCCCCCGCGGAACCGGGGAAGTAAACCAGGCGGGCGTGGAACATTACCGGGATGTGATCCGCACCTGTAAACAGTATGGCATAGAGCCAGTGGTCACCATGTACCACTTTGATCTGCCCTGGTGCCTGGAGCAGCAGGGCGGCTGGACCAGCCGCGCCACCATCGATGCTTTCGAAGCTTATGCCCGGGTGCTGTTTGCCGAGTTCGGCTCCGATGTGAAATACTGGCTTACCATCAATGAGCAAAACACCATGATCTTGCATCCTGGCGCCATTGGTCTGCCCAAAGGCGGCGTATTGCCGGACCGCAAAACCCTCTACCAGATGAACCATCATCTGATGCTGGCCCAGGCCCGGGTCATGAAGCTCTGCCACGCCCTGTGCCCCCAGGCCAAGATCGGCCCCGCCCTGAACCTGACCGCCATGTACCCCGTGACATGCCGCCCCGAAGACGCCATCGCCGCCCACAACTGGGAAGTGCTGCGCTGCTGGAATTTTGCCGATGTCCCGGTCTTTGGCTGGTACCACCCCCTGGCGGTGCGCTATCTGGAAGACCGCGGCCTGATGCCGGACATCCTGCCCGGCGACTGTGAAACTCTGGCTGGTGCAAATCCCGATTTCATTGCAATGAACTATTATTCCACCGCCACCATCGCTGCCAGCCACGGGGACGCCTCTGATGTGTCGGCCCGGGCCGGTGACCAGCAGATTATGCTGGGCGAGCAGGGCGTCTATCGTGCAGCGGAAAACCCCTACGTCGGCAAGACGAAATACGGCTGGGTCATTGACCCCACCGGGTTCCGCTATACCCTGCGCAAAGTCTGCGAGCGGTATCACCTGCCGATTCTGATTACCGAGAACGGCATCGGTGCTCCTGATGTGCTGGAGGCAGACGACCGCATCCACGATGATTACCGGATCGAATTCTACAAGCAGCATCTGCACGCACTGCGGGAAGCCATCACCGACGGGGTCCAGATGCTGGGATACTGCCCCTGGTCGGCGCTGGATGTGGTCAGCACCCATCAGGGCTACGCTAAACGGTACGGCTTCATCTATGTGGACCGAGGCGAGGAGGAAGGGGCTTCCCTGCGCCGCATCCCCAAGGACAGTTTCGCATGGTACAAACAAGTGATTGCAGAAAACGGCAAAAACCTGTAAAATGGAAGAAAATGCTGGTAGGAAGAGGCTGAGCATGATTGTACAGAAGGTTCTGAATAACAATATGATCCTGACGGCCGACGAGGCAGGCCGGGAGCAGATCGTCATGGGCAAAGGGCTGCGCTTTTTCTGCCAGGTGGGAAAAGAGCTGCCTGCCGAGCACATCCAGAAGGTCTATATCCTGCAGGAGGAGGATGCGGCCAGCCGCTATATGCAGCTGCTGCGGGATGTGCCGCCCGAAACGGCAGAAGGCATCCAGGAAGCCATGCAGATGGCATACGAACGGTTTCCCGGCCGTCTCAACGATCAGCTGTTTGTCACGATGTTTGACCATCTGGTCTACGCCATCGAGCGAAGCCAGAAAGACATCATTCTTCCCAACCGTCTGCTTTGGGAGGTGCGGCGCTTTTACCCGCAGGAATATGCTGCAGCGCAGGAGATCCGCGCCTTTCTGAATCAGCGGTTGCAGATCCAGCTGCCGGAAGAAGAAGCCGGCAATATTGCGTTTCACCTGGTGAACGCCCAGACCGAAAACCCCGACATGGGCCGCACCCTGCAGGCCCTGCGGATGCTGAAGGATATCTACAACATCGTACAGTTGTCCTGCGGGCAGAAGATCAATGAAAATTCACTTCACTATTCCCGTTTTCTGACCCATATGCAGTACTTCATTGAGCGGGTGCTGGATCAGAAAATGCTGGGGAGCGAAGATCTGTCGGTCCTGGAACCGGTCCTGGAAAAATGCCCCCAGGCGGCGTCCTGCGCCCAGAAAATCGCAGATTATGTCCAAAAGAATTTGCAGGTTGAAGTTCCCCATGAAGAAATCATTTACTTGACCATCCACATGATGCGGATTTTAAACTAACTCACCCTTTCCTTTTTGGCCACCTATCCCTGTATATGTAGTGCTCCCCTTTTTCCAGGGGAGCTTTTTTATTCCTCGTCTGCCTCCACTACATCGTAGGTGTCAGATGGCCTTAGTTTCAGTCGGTGATCGAGATACTTCTCGATGTCGAACATATTTTTCTTGTCGTAGTCCCCTGTCAACTTATAGTTGGGGTGCTGTGTCAGGTCATATTTGTCGGACAAAAAGGGCCGGACACCGCGCAGCTGGAGGATGCACTTGCCGCCGTCCATGACGGCCAGTTCATCCCGGCTCATAAGCTCGTGTCCAGTTTTCTGATACGATGTGCCGTAGCTGGGACTGTTGCCGCGGGTATCGGATGTGTTATAAAGGTCGATTGTCTCTTTCCCTAGTGCTGCGGCCAGTTCCTTGAGGGTTGTGGTTTCAGAGCCACCCAGAAAGACCTGGCTGTCCATGTTGCCAATGATGGTATCGGCGTTGTCCTTGTACAGTGCTTTGAGCTGAGACTGTGCCTGCAGCACCAGGCAGGCCGAGATTTCCCGACTGCGGATGGTGGCCACCAGCTTCTCCAGGTTGGGAATCTGGCCGATGTTGGCACACTCGTCGATCAGGCAGCGCACATGGACCGGCAGCCGCCCGCCATATACGTCATCGGCCTTCTCACACAATAGATTGAAAAGCTGGGTGTAAACCATGGAGATCAGGAAGTTGAAGGTGCTGTCTGTATCGGACATAATGAGGAACAGAGCCGTTTTCTGGTCTCCCAGGGTGTCCAGCTCCAGCTCATCATACGATGTGATTTCACGGAGTTCCGCGATATCAAATGGTGCCAGCCGGGCACCGCAGGAAATGAGGATCGACTTTGCGGTCTTGCCCGAAACGAGTTGTCAAGGACTTTTTAATCAAATTCACGAAAAAGCCACAAAAAAAGTGCCAGAAGCAGATTTTAGCTCCTGACACTTTTGCGGATGGGTTATTTTCTCCTGCTTAACAGTTCGTCGCAAAGGTACGCATATTCCGGCAGTTGGTCGATATAGGGTTTCCAGCGCCGCTTAATCTCGGCCAGTTCCAGCGGGTCGGCGTCCTCAAAGTCATGGTCGTTTCCGGTCATTCCGAAAACATCCAGTGCTATATCATTCAAGCACTCATAACAAAGACCGGCAGCGGACTCTATCCAGTTGCCGGTGTCGATATAGACCGGGTCGATAGATATTGCCAGCCACACATAGCCGACCTTGTCCGACCAAACCAAATCATAAGCGGTCATCTGCTGGATATGTTTCTCAAACACTTTGCGGACGCGCTCAATCTCATTTTTCTCTTTTTCTGTGTACAGCATTTTTGTGTCCTCCTTGGCTAAAAGTTTTGGTGTGTACCATCACCAGTTTAACACAAGGCGGCTGGCTTTATCAGCCGGTCACATCTGCTGTATCTCGTTTTTAAGCATACGCTTGATTTTGTCGCTCATGGTTTCGGTGCTGGTGTCGCTGAAATGGACGCGCACCTTGTAGGTGGTCTTGCCGATTTTCTTTACCAGCGCGGGGGCGTCCTCCGGCGCTCTGGCCGGAGTGGTGTCTGCGGTCTGCATGGTACGGGTTTCTTCGTTCATGGCGCTCCTTTCTCCGGGCGGGGCTGCGCCGTCCGGCAAAACAATCAGTCGCTCTTACGGTTCACAATGTCTTTCGCTGCCTGTTTGGTGGCCCCGGCGTTTTCCTCTCGGAAGTTTTTCCCGGCAAAGAGGATCGGGGCGCACCGTTCCAGGATGCGGTCATAGATACGGGCGTGGGCCAGGTCGGGTGGGTTCTTGAGTTCGGCCAGCTTCAGGTTGGTGGTGATAATCATGGGCCTGCGGCTGCGGTAGCGGCTGTCAATGACGAAAAACATCTGCTCCATCGCATACTCGGTGCTGCGCTCCACACCCAAATCGTCAATGATGAGCAGGTCGTACTCGTCAAAGCTGGCGATAAAGTCGGCCCTGTCCTCGGAAAACATCCCCGTCAGGCGGTTCAGGATGGTGGGAAAGTTCGTCATCAGCACAGGCACATCCCGGTCAAGCAGGGCGTTGGCGATACAACCAGCGAAAAAGGACTTGCCGGTTCCCACATCCCCGAACAGCAGCAGGCCGGTGTTGTTTTTGTATGCCTCCTTCCAGTTCTCCACATAGGCGCGGGCCTTGTCCATCAGGGGATTTTGGCCGTTGTCGTTGGCAAAGGTGTAGTCGTACAGATAGCGGTCTTGCAGGCCCTGGGCCTTCCGGCGCCTGATCCGCTCCATGCGGCGCTGCCGTTCCTCGGCGGCTTTGCGCTGTTCCTCGGCCTCCCGCTGGCACTGGCAGATACAGCGGGGCATGAAGTAGCCCGGTTTCCCAAAGCATGGCACAACAGTCTGCCTCTGGCCGCCGCACTTCTTACAGTGAATGAGGCCGTCTGCCGGGTCTATGTACTCGTCCCCGGCCAGTTCCATACCGGCGGCTGCCTTGTCGATCAGCGCCCGGATTTCTGCGGTAATCTCAATCATACGGTTTCATCCTCCTTTACGCTGTAATCCCGGTTGCGGGAGGGTGGGGCTGCTTTCCTGGCGTCCTCACCGGCCCAGCGCCGGATGGTGGCGGCATGGCTCTGATACCGCTTGCCGGTAGAAGCCATGTACTCGGACAGCTTTTCGATGTACTGGCCCCATACCGTGGGAAAGCTGGCCTGCAAGTCTGCGAGTTCCTCGTCCGTCAGGAAAACATTCTGGTAACGGCCATAGGTGCGGGCGGGGTGTCCCTTCTCTATCTCTCTCTTTATCTCTATCTCTTTCTCTAACTCTATCTCTATCTCTGGTGGACGAATGTCGGACAAATGTCCGCCGTTTGTCCGGGGCGCGGAAAGAGTCTTGTTTTGGAGCCTCGCCGCCCGCTTTCGCTCGGCCTCGGTAGAGGACTGGCCGATCAGCAGCTCGATATTGCTCATGTAAAAAGTGCCGCTGTCCAGCACTTCCACAAGGCCCAGCTTCAGGAAGATTTGCAAGGCCCTCTCCACAGTGCCGATCTGCTGGCGGGTGATGGTGGCAATCATCTGCGCCGTGTAGGGGATATTCTCGTCAAGCTGGAGCCTCCCGCCGTGTTTCAGGGATTTCAGATACAGCTTGAGCAGGATGTTGGAGTACAGCACACCGTCCTGCATACTTTCCAGCAGCACGATGGAGTCATCGTCAAAATAGTTTTCCTTGAGTTTCAGGTAGTAATATTTTCGATTGTCTGACATGGGTTCCTCCTTGGGGTTCGTTTTGGGCTTCTGTACGCATTTAGAGGGCCGTTTTGGGGGTCAGAGGATAAATGTATCAGGCCCCTGCCGACACCCTCGAAAAAGTCCTTGATTTACAAGGGGTTTTCGGCCCCTAAAGCGTGACACTTAGCCCTCTGTTTGCGCTTGCGCTGGGCGGCCTTGATACGCTTCATGCGTCCGGCACATTCCGGGCAGTATTTGGCCCGGTTGGAGCCGGGGGTGAACAGCGCCCCGCAGACGGCGCACCGCTTGGCGTCCAGGCGGTGGAACAGGGCCGTTTCCAGTTCCCTGTCCAGCGGCAGCACCGCCGCCCGGAACCACCGGCACAACAGGGAGTAGGAAATGGACTGGACGCAGACACATTCCTCCCCATCGTCCAGCGCGATACAGTTGCCGCCGTCATAGTTGCAGCACTCATGTACCAGCCGCCGCGCTCTGCGGTACTGGCGGTAGTCCATGACGGGGATGGGTTCAGGCTTGCTTTTCTTCATGCTGGCACTTCCCACACCCGCCGCAGTTGCCGCAGCCCTGGCAGGCATGGGCCTCCGGCTCCGGACCGGTGGGCGCGTCTGCCGGTTCCGGCTGCAAGAGGGCAAGGGGCAGGCGGATATTCAGGTGGACAGTGACGGGTAAAATAATCTGCTTCATAGGGCAATCTCCTTCCACGAGTGAATGTTGACAGTTCTGTGCAAAGGGGTGTCGTGAAACGCGACGCACCGCAAGGGGTCGGCAAAGCGCCGTACCCTTTACCGCTCCGGCCTCCGGTCGCGGGGCTTGTCCCGTTCCTGGCGGGCCAGTTGGTCGGCGGCCTTGCGGAGCCGTTCCACGGCTTTCAGTTCCTCCCGCATGGCTTTCATGTCGATGCTGTCCACCTGTTTCTGGGCGGTCAACAGGTCGATCTCACGCCGCCATTCCTTCGGGGTGATTTCCTCGCCGCTGGCTTTCAGTTCTTTCAGATACCGAGCCGCCGCGTCATAGAGGATCAGTTCCCGGCTGTGGCGCTGCTCGAACAGTTCCCGCTTCTCCGGCTTTACCCTGGCAAGCTGCTTATGGACAGCCTTGTACTCGTTGTACTGCGCCCACATCTCCCCGCGCTCGGTGAAGGTGGCGATCCGGCGCTCGGCCTGGACGATTTTCCCCCGCAGGTCATAGTAACTGCTGTTCATGTCGGAGATTTTATCATGGAGCTGCTGTATTGACTTGATACCGTTTGCCTGCAAAAAACTGAACAGGGCGGCGCCCTCCTGCAAAGCCCGGATTTTGCCGGTGCGGGTGTCGGGCCGCTTGAGCTGCTGCTGGGCCTCCCACAAGTCAATCATGCTGGGTTGCTGGCCCTCCGGCTTCTCGGCCTCGGCCTTCGACCAGTTGTAGAGGCGGGTAATGCGGGCTTTGATTTCCTTGAGCAGCTTGTTGTCGGCGGCGATCTGCCGGTTGACTTCCCCCTTGTCGGTGCGTATGCCGCGCTTCTCCATCTGGCTGGCCGCTGGCCCCAGGTGGACAGAAGGGATTTTATCAATACCCTGTCGCTTGTAGCTGCGGTGGTCTACCAGAGCGGGATGACCGGCGGCCTCCAATGCCCGGTTGGTATAGGCCGCCCATGCCGCCCGCCAAATCTCCACATTCCCTTTGTCGTTCCAGTCGGTGGTGTCCTCCCGGTGGTTCTTCCAGCCGCCTTTCCCGTCCGGGATACGCTGGCCGTTTTCGTCCAGGTCGTATGCCTTGCGACACTTTGCGCCCCATGCGCCATTTTCTTTCAGGGGCCGGACGGTCAGCATGATATGGACATGGGGGTTGCCGGTTCCCTTGTCATGGATGGCAAAGTCGGCGCACATCCCCTTGTCCACAAAGTTGTCCTTCACATAGGCCCGGACAAGGGCAATCTGCTGTTCCCTGGACAGTTCGCGGGGCAGGGCCGCCTCGATCTCGCGGGCAAGCTGGCTGTCCCTGGCTTTCTCGATCTGCTCCACACTGTTCCAGAGGGTGGAGCGGTCTGCAAACTCCGGCGGGGCGTGGGCGGGCAACATGATTTCCGCATGGACAACGCCGCCCTTCCGGGTGTAATCATGGGTCAGGCCGTCCCATTCATTCGTCAGCTTAGTTCCGCTTCGGTAGGCGGCTGCGGCAACAGCGGAACGGCCCTCGCTGCGCTTGATGATACTGACGGGGATATGACAAAAATCTATAGGTGGCACCTCCTTTCGGTGAGGGGTATTCAGGCTCCGTGGAGCCGGACAGACGCGAAGCGGGTGTCTGGCTGCGCGGGGCGCACAAGGGGTTTGGGGAGTGTAGCGCCCCATCGCGCTCGGAGAGCGCAACAGCCCCCGGCAGGGCGCACGACACCGGCAACGGTGTATAAGTGCGCCCTTGTAAACAAGGGACTTACGGCTTGTCCCCGGATTTCGACAGCTTTGCGGCCAGTTCCGCCGCCCCCGGAAGATGGGACAGGGCAATCAGGAACGCCTTGACCTCTACGCCGGGAAGGTCGGGGGCCAGAGGGAAAATGCCCTCCAAAATAGCCCCGCGTTCAATCAGGCGGCGGGTGCGGGCCTTGCGTTCCTCGTTGCGCTGCTTGTTCTCCAAAATCTTCTGGCGATTCTCAAGCTGACGGATTTCCTTCAGGACTTCTTCGCGCTCGTCTTTTTTCTGTTTCGCTTGGGTGGTGATTTCTTTGTGCATATCGCGTCCTCCTTCAGCGGCTCCATCCAGCCGCGCTTGATAAAATATTTCCGCAGTTTCAAAATGGCGTCCCGGACGGTATTGGTAACAAGGCTCACACTGGCAATCCCCTCATCCTCCGCAATCTCCCGGTACTTCTTGCCCTCCACAAAACGCGCGTGCAGGCGGCGGGCCTGCGTGGGCGTTAAGGTGGCAAGGGCCTCCCGGAGCCGCTGCAACATCAATTCATGGGCTTCTTCCTGTTCCCGGCGTGTTTCTTCTTCCAGCAGAGTGTCCTCAGCGGAGAGGGCATGATAGAGCAGGTGGTATTCCAGGCCGGGGGAATAGTCCATCGAGTAAGTATGGCTCCAAAGCCGCTGCTCGGAGTTGTGGTCGGTGCACCATTCCTCCATGATGGCGTCAGCAATCTCGTCCGGCAGTTCGATGAAGGTGTCTGTTTCGTAGAGGGGGTAATAATACTTTTTCAGGTTGATGGTTTTCATAGGCCGCTTGTCCATTTCCGGCGTATGAAGTACCGGCGCAGCCGCCGGAGCGCCGCATGGATGGACTTCCCAGCCTGGGATGGGGTGATACCCTCCATCGCGGCAATGTCCTTTACTTTCATCCCCAGCATATACCGGGCATGGACGCGGCGGGCCTGCGTTGGGGTCAGAGAGGAAATGGCCTCATAGAGCCGCCGGAGCAGTTCGGCATATTCGGCCTGCGCCTCCTTTTCCATCAGGCAATCCTCCGGCGATGGCTGCGCCCAGCCGATGGCGGCATTCTCAATCCCATCATTGCAGTCAAGGGAGTAAAACGCCTTGTAGCGGTACATCTTTCGCTCCCTGGCGGCCTCGGCCCGCTTGTCCAGCAGGAACGCCTCGACAATTTCATCCGACACCTCCACAAAGGTGTCCTCGGTGCAGAACGGGTAATATTGCTTGAGGTTGATCGTCTGCATAGGCCCGCCCTCACTCTGCCGGGAAAAGGCCGTCATAGCAGCGGCGCATATTCCGCAGGCCCCGCCGGATGGCAACGCTGACCTTGCTGCTGTCTACGCCCTCCCTCCGGGAGATTTCCGGCTGGCTGATACCGGCGATGTAGTAGGCCCGGACGCGGCGGGCCTGTGTGGGGGTGGCATGGGACAGGGCCTCCGGCAAGGCGGCCAGCAGCCGCAGATGGGCGGCCCGTTCCTCGCGCTCCACCAGAATATCCTCCGGCGATCTGCCGTGTTCCAGCGCATAGTTCTCCGTCCAGCTATATGCGTCCAGAGAGTAGTAGGCGCGGTGGTAGACCTTCCGGCGCTCATAGTTGTTCATCTCGCGCTGGGCCTGCCGCATGACCTCCCAAACTTCATCGCTGACCTCCACAAACTCGTCATGCCGGTAGTGGGGATAAATCCACTGCAGATTGATTGTTTTCATAGGCTTACCTCCTGAAAATAGGAGAGGCGGGCAGCTTGTCCGCTGTCCGCCTCCCGCTGGGATAAGGGAAACAATCCCTTTCACTTGGTAGCCCGAAAAGGGGTCATTCGTATGGGTGGTTTCTCAAATTTTTTTGAAAAATTTTTCTGACCGCTTCAATGGAGCCTTGCACCGAACTCTTGGAGCAGCCGCATAGGGCAGCAATCTCCGAAAAACTCAGCCCGTCCAGGGCATAGAGCAGGAACCGGCGGCGCTGGGCCTCGGTGCAGGTGTCCAGGACGGCCATCAGCTCGCCCAGTGTTTCCATGCGGCAAAGGTATTCCTCCGGCGTTTCGCCGTAGATACCCACGCCCTCGGTGGCAACTATGTATTCGTCAAACTCCCGGCCATCCCAATGCCGCCGTTGCTCATGGGACAGGTTCTCGGCTTTGTGGTCAGCCCGGTCAAGAAATTCATAGACTTCCAGCGTGACCTCCACGGCCACAGCTTGTCCGTTGTAATGGATGGTGACTTCCATCGGCCTTTCCTCCGTTCAGATTTTTGCGGGAAAATCTGAACGGAGCGGCGGGGAGCGGCACCGGGGACAGGGTTCAGGCCATGTTGACCCGATGTTCCATCCCCACAGGTATGAAAAAGCGCCCGGACAGCATGAAGCTATTCGAGCGCAAAAAATACGGTATTCAGTTACATTGTGACAATTTTCGCACTGGCTGCCGGACGGGGGCTGTTCGGTGGCCGGGCTTTTTTTGACGATAGTGAAAATATCGTCTGAATTTGTCGGCGGTCAGTGTGCTTCATGGCGGCTCCCTCCTAAAGCCGCCGTGTCAGCGTATAGGCGTCACTCCTTTGTCGAGGGCATAAGGAACGGCGGCCTTGATGTACTCAAAACCGCCAATGGGGTAAAATCTTAAAATAGGCGCACAGAATTATCTGCCCCGCAAACGGTTTTTTTCTTTCCCCGTCCGGGGCAGATGATTTTTTATGTTGTGGAAACTGATGTGCGCTAATCAGTTTGTGGTATTATCTTGAACGAACTTTATTAAACGCTGAAATACTCGGACACAAATCGGATGTTTTCTTCTGTCCAATTACCGCTATACATAACTTTTCCGCTCTCCATGAATATGAAATAATCACAACAAGACGCCACTAATTCGGGATCATGAGTAATAATAAATTGCGTCTTTCCAATAGACCTGAGTTGATTGATACTTTTCGCTACCTCTTTCATGTGGCGATAGTCCAATCCACTGGTCGGTTCGTCAAATATGACAATTTCTTTGTTAGATGCAATGGCACTCGCAATAGCTACTCTTTGCCGCTGTCCACCGGAAAGTGACATGGGATGGACATCCCTATATTCACTCAAATCAAGAACTATTAGTATTTCTTCCACCATAGAAGTTTTTTCCTTTGCCGGCAAATTATTTGTTCCCAGCAGCACTTCATCCATGACACTTTCTGTGAAAAGCTGATGATTAACATCCTGCATAACCAAATAGCAAAGACGGAGGCGTTGTTTTACCGAGTATGTTTGTCCATTATAATTCAAGGTTCCTTCCGATTTCTTTTCTAATCCGCATATACAACGGGCAAAAGTGGTTTTTCCTGCCCCATTATCCCCTAAGATGGCAACGCATGTGCCTTTAGGAATATTTAAGTGGTCAATATTCAGCAGTTCGGTTCCCTTGATTGAAAAATGAAAATCACGAAATTCCAGTGTTTCCCGCGTGCTTATAGATTTTCTGCATTGGGGAATAAAATTATATGCCGCCCGCAGCCCCATTTTGTGAAGCTCGGCAGGCTGTTTCTTCCAAAAAGCAGATGCTTCCATATCTTCAGCAATTTTTCCGTCCTGAAAAAATAAAATTCTGTCCACAATATTACGTAGCCATGCAAGTCTATGTTCGGCAATAATAACTGTTTTTCCCTGTGCTTTCCAACTCAATAGAATTTCTTGCAAATCACGTATTGTTCCAATATCAAGATTAGAAGTAGGCTCATCCAAAACGAATACATCTGGCATCAGAGCATTAACTGACGCACAGGCAATTTTCTGTTTTTCTCCACCGGAAAGGGCAAACAGACTTTTTCCAATCAGTTTTTCAATATGGAGAGAGTCCACTGTACTGTTGAAACGATCTAAAATATCTGTTCTTTCCATTCCAATGTTTTCGCAGGCAAATACTATTTCCGTATCTGTCAGAAGTGTATAAAATTGTGACTTTGGATTTTGAAATACAGAACCAATAAAAGGCGCTAACTCATGCAGTTCAACCTTACTGGTATCTTTTTGTGATACCATAACACGCCCATTCAGATCACCATCGTAATAAGCTGGAATCAGGCCATTTATAAGTCTGCTGAATGTTGTTTTACCACTACCGGATTCTCCGCAAAGAAGAACGATCTGTCCCTTTGGGATTTGGACGTTTATATCTCGTATAGCAGTTCCATTTGTTGCATTGTCGTAAGTAAATGATACCTGTTTGATCTCTATCACATTTTCACCCCCTACCACCCAAATGCAGAAGATAAGGCATACAGAGTTATCACGATGGTGCAAAACAATATTGCAATCGCATCCTGCCAATGAAAACCGATTGGGCACACATTAGTACGCCGGTTAGGCGCATCCAGCCCCCTTGTTAAAGCGGATGCTGATAACTCATTGCCTATGGAGAGCAGTCCCATCAATAAAGGAACCATACGATATTCCAGCATTTCCATTGGATTACGCCATGAGCCAACATTTCTTAGCCGCATTGCATCCCGAATCGCGGAATATTCTTCTTTGATTGTAGGGAAGAATCGGAACATCACTGAAACCGGAACCGTAAAACTTTTAGGGATATGTAAGCTATCCATAGCAGCAACAAATTCACTTACAGTCGTAGTTATTATCAAAAAACTAAACATCGACATACCCGGCAATATTTTTGTAAATATTGCTATAATTCCGGTAAAAAGAATATTTACGATTGCCGGAAAATGCTCCATTGCATAATCCGGGAGAATAATGGAAATCATATACAGTACGGCATAATAGGCCGCTATTACATATTTTTTCAAAATAATAAATGCTGCCAGCGGGATTAGTGCCATACAAGGAAGCACATAGCGCATAACCCCTGTATTGTCGCTTGCAATCATCACAAACGAAACCGTAACACAAAGCAGGATTTTCGTGCGCGGATCAAGATACATCTGCCTGATCGTGGGTTTTGTGTCGTATAATATTGATTTCATTTCGTTAGAGTACCCCGCTCCTGATAAAATGTTTTTTGAAAACAGACTTACCTAACAATCCACCCAGTAATCCGCCAAGAAAGGCTGATAGAGCAAGCAGGGGAAGTACCCACCATTCGCTGAAATAACTCTGCATGAGCTGCATATACTCTGATCCGTATGTGGCCGCCTTTCCTTCAAGATACTCTGTACTTGACAACACCATAGAGAGGACATTCCCATTTGCACCAATGCTGGCAATCGCAAAAGCAAGAATCGCCAGATTCGGTTTCTGGTATTTTCCCAAACGCAATAACAACTCTGCTATCAGTGCAAAAATAATCCCAAGAACCAGCGTATAAATTCCAACACCTGCCAGTGCAAGCAAAACACCATATACGATATAGGTAATCAGAACCATGCCGAATTTTTTTATTTTCATAAAATAAAGCATCATTGGAATTCCTAAAATAAATGAGCTCACAAACGGCACCAGCATACTGACTGCCGGTATTAGTCCAAGTACGGCTGCCACAAGCAGGTTCAACACAAAGTAGACTGCGGTAAAAATCCCGACATTTAACAAGTCTTTTCCATTTAAACGTGTGGTATTTTTTTCTTTTTTCATGTTTGTTTCCTTTCTTTGTCCTCTAAACTTTTATATCTGTGCTTTGACAGTCCAATCCATACTTTCATTTTGCAAAGAATACAAGCGGTGATATAAGCCGGATCGCTTCAACAACTCATTGTGTGTGCCTTCTTCTACTAAATATCCTTCCTTCAAAACGACGATTTTATCGCACTCTACAATGGAGCGCAGTTTATGGGCGATAATTAGTACTGTCTTGTCTTTAATCAATTTGCCAATAGCCTCTTGAATTTTCGTTTCATTTTCCGGATCAATAGAAGCGGTACTTTCATCCAATAAGATAACAGGAGCATCTTTCAAAAAGGCACGAGCAATCGAAAGCCGCTGTCGTTCACCGCCGGATAGGGTTTTTCCATTCTCACCAATGATCGTGTCATAACCCATAGGCAGCCGGTCAATAAATTCATCACACTGGGCGAGCTTTGCGGCGGCAATGACTTCTTCCCGTGTTGCATTTTCTTTACCGATTTTAATATTGTTGTAAATGGTGTCGTTAAACAACACGACATCCTGAAAAACAATAGAATAGTTCTTAAATAATGTTTCAGGCGCAATCTCGTTTACATTGATTCCACCGATCTGTACCTCGCCATGTATTACATCATGAAAACGTGCAGCCAGTTTGCACAGGGTACTTTTTCCACAACCGGATGGGCCTACAAGTGCCGTGATTTCCCCCTGCTTTGCTGTAAAAGAAACATTGTGAATGACATCTTCCTGATTATAACCAAAACTCACATGATCGAAAGTAATATCATACTGTCCAATCTGAATGTCCTCCTGTCCCTGTTGTTCCGGGCCATCCAGCAGATCCCGGATTCTTTTGGCGCTGACAAGAGAATATATCATTTCGCCAAGCATCTCACACGCTTTTGTAAGCGGCTCATAAATTCTGACAGCCACGAACAAAAAGATCAGAAATGTAATCAGGCTGATTTTGTCAGAAGCCAGCAGCATCGAGCCGGAAATAATAACAAAGCCAAGACCAATACGCATAACATTGTAGGAAATGGAAATGGACAGCCCCGCTAAAAGTTCATGCAAAACAAGTCCCGGTATAATCTTCTTTATTTTGGCTGCAAGCATCTTCTGATAATTTTCCATCTTCGGAGATGTACGCAAAACTTTTATATTTTCCAGGTACTCCTGCAGGCCGTCGCTGATCGCCAGTTTTTTTTGCTTGTTTTTTTTGTTTGTCCCCTCTGAAATAAGTTTGCACAGAGACATAGCAATTACCGCCAATGGCAGGCAAGCAGCTAAACTAAGCGCCAAATGCCAGTTATAAACAAAGAGCAATACAAGAGCTATAATGCCGGAGCAGAGGCCGCTAATCAATTCTGTTAATGTGTTTGCAAGCGTATTAGCAGTAGTTGCAACATCATCCATGATAACAGAAGTCAAATCGCTTAAGTCTCGTCTTTCCAGATAGGACAGAGGAAGTTTGCGTATTTTATCTGCCAATTCCATACGCAGGCGCATATCTTCTTTTCCTGATGTGTAGTATTTTTTACGGTATGTCAGCCGATATGTAAGAAAAATAATCACCATTAAGGCCAGTGAGACACCGAAATACCACCAAAGAGAAATATGCGCCAGCGTGTAACCAAAATAGCTGTTCAGCATCTCATTTGTTACCATTGCCAATAGAATAACCGGAAGCAAAGTGGCAAGATTAAAAATTGTCATGCAAAGGCTTGCTTTCATGACGGCTTTGCTTCCTTCTTCACTCAAATGAAATATTTTTTTTAGCATCCTTTTTTCCTCCAATCCGCCATGAAATACTGTTCTGATATTCATGGAACATGTGGGCATACACTCCGTCCAATTTCAATAATTCGTTATGTGTTCCTCTTTCTACAATTGTTCCACGCTCCAAAACACAAATCTGATCTGCATGAACTACTGTGGACAAACGATGTGCAATCATCAAGACAGTCTTTCCACGCAACAATTCGTCCAGTGCCTTTTGAATTAAGTGTTCGTTTTCTGCATCAGCAAAAGCTGTTGCTTCATCAAGAAGCACTACCGGCGCATCCTTCAAAATTGCACGAGCCAATGAAATGCGCTGCATTTCTCCCCCTGAAAGATAAACGCCCTTTGTTCCGATCACCGTATCTGCGCCATCCGGCAGCTTTTCCAGTATGTCATCACATTGAGCTAAATGGAGCGCCCGCAGTATGTTAGCCCTTGATGCTCCAGGCGTATAAAATGCCACATTATCCGCAATGGACATTTTGAAAAGGTTTGTGTCCTGAAAAACAATGCTGACCTGATTCATCCATTCGTTATAATCCATATCTCTGACATCAATACAGCCTACTTTTACAGAACCGCTTTGTACATCCCAAAATCGGGCAATCAGATTTGCTATCGTACTCTTTCCGCCGCCCGATTCCCCAACCAAAGCAGTAATTGTGCCTTGTTTGATCGTAAGAGAAATATCATCCAATGCTTTCTCTGCTCCTTCCTCATAAGAAAAGGAAACGTGGTCTAACGTGATATTATAATTGTCAGGACGCTTGGTAACGGCAGCTTGTGGTAATGGCTGTTCATTCAATATTTTTTCAATCGCATCCAGCGAGGAACTTGCAACCATCATGTTAGAGGAGCTTTTCATAATCCGGTTCAAAATAGTAACTACAGCGGGAATCAGTACTGCGAAAAAGATAAAACTCAATATCATGCGTTCCGGGTCGCGGCTGCCATTAAATAGAATTATGCCTCCCGGTATCAAAAAGAAGAAAATCCCATTGATAACGGTATTGTAAATGCTATCGCTGTTTTCCATAGAAAGTGCGTACTGGATCACATAATCGCTGTATTCTTTTACGGCTGCTTTATAGCGCCGAAAGGAATTAGCGGTTTGCCCGAACACTTTCACAACAGAAATTCCCCGGACATATTCCGTAGCCGCATTGCTAATATCCTCCGCAGACTTTTGGTATTGCTTTGCAAGCCCTTCACTTGTGCCTTTCAACATAGTCGCAAGAACGCCGAAGCCAATCAGAATAGGGAGCAAGCAAATCAAAGATAACCGCCAGTCATACATGAACATAAAGACCAGAAATGCAACTGGAAGAACCGCCGATTGTACAAAATCCGGTATCTGATGGGAAATTAGTGTTTCCATGTTATCGGTATTCTTTTCAATAATCTTTCTTTGCTTTCCACTTGGATTAAGCGAGTGATAGCCCAATGGAAGCTGCCCAATATGTTCCACTAAATGAATTCGGATTTTCGCCACAGTATTAAACGCTGTAATATGGGAAAAGAGCAGTGAAAATCCATACGTTCCAAATGATGCCGAAATCAGAAAAACGGCCTGCCATCCCAATTCTTTCATGTATGCCTGATCCAGCTTAGAAAAATCTCCTAAAGACTGGACAATTTCTTTTCCAACGTTATAAACACAAACAAATGCACTCAAATTCAATACAGCAGCAACAGCCGCCAATATGATTGAAAGTACCATTGTGATTTTGAATCTGCCCATATAACTGAACAAATGGGCAAATACGCCTCGTTTTTTCATCGTATCATTCCTCCTTATAGCAGTTAGCAACTTCTAACCCTCTGTCAAAAATAAATGCCGGTAAACGGCACTTATTTTTCTAACGGAGAATTTTATCCCACCCAATATCGAAAAAGTATTTTAATTGTTCAACATAGATCCTTGCATCCTCGCGGTTCATGCCGTGTGTAATGGGTTCAAAATAGCCATACAAATTTGAACTCACCAAAATATGCACAAGTTCCGGTGTTACCTCTTTCCCATGAATCAAAATCCGGTGTCCCATTTCGCCCATGAGCTGCATCATGGATTCTACAACAATGTCAACTAACTCATCCAGATAATTTTCATAAGAAGAACCGCCGGAATAAACGATCAATAATCTAAATTCGTCAAAGTGATCATAAATATAGTCAACGAAGTTTACCACGTTTTTCTCAGAATCAGGCAATATAACCTTTTTATCCTGCTCTGGCAAAGAGTGAAATTGAATCTGCTGTGTTTTTAGTGTTTCTTTGAAGCTCTCTGCAACCGGAGATACCAGAGCACAAAATAATTCATCTTTTCCTGCATATCTTTTCGCCAATGCTCCCCATGTTACACCTGCATTTTTGCAAATCACATTCGTCGATGCTTTTTCATATCCATGCAGCAAAAATTCTTCTTTTGCGGATTCCAAAATGCGTGGATTAATACTTATATCTGGCTTAGACACAATCTCTATCTCCTTTCTCCTTTACCCGATACTGAAAGTACCACTTTCGATAGTGGTACTTTCAGTATAGTGCCTTAAGTGCTATTTGTCAACAAGTCTTGATAAATTTATGGATACTCTCTGGATTTTTAGAGAAAAATCAGTTCTGAAATAATGTTTTCCTCCGCCTGCGCTTTCAGCGTGTTCATCAGCCCCACCCACCGCATAGGGTCACGGGCTTTCAGTTCCTCATTGATGCCCGCCGCCTCCATCATGCGGGGCAACATGGCGTCCATCCGTTCACGCGCCGCCCGGTCAATCTCCAACAGGTGCGGGTACAGCTTTTCGCTCAAAATCAAGTTGCTGTAAAGGCTGGGTCGGTGTTCCTTCAGGTAGCGTTGCCGCATACGGCCATACTTGCCGATGGGGGCCTCCGGCTGCTCGGAAAGTTTAAGGTCAGGGATGTAGTAATCTCCGCAGCGGGTGTAAGTCAATTCGTTCATGTTCGTCCTCCTTTGCACTGTGATGGTTAAACTGCGGTGCTGGCCGATAAGGCGGCCTTGCGCGGCTCCTGCCTGGGTAGCTGACCGGCAGGGATAAAAATGCCTTTTTCCATGTCCTCGGCCCGGATTGCAGCCTTTGCCGCCTCCACCTGGGCCTTGCGCTTGGCGTTGTAGCGTTCTTCCCATTCCTTCTGCTTGCCATTAGCCTTGCGGCGCAAGTAGTTCTGGTGAAGCCTGTCCTTGCGTTCCTCCTTCTTCCGCAGTTCTTCCTGTTCCTCCGGGGTCAGGGGAACAGGCTGCAAGGCGGGCGGGATATACCGGCCCACAAAATTGAAGTAGATTTCAACCTCCTGCGTGGTGTCCTGGCTGCCTTTGCGGGCGCGTTCATGGACAAGGATTTTCTCTACAAACTCGTTGAGCATGGTATTTGTCAGCGTATCGAAATTTTCGTACTTGTCAATCAGGGCAATAAACTTCTCCGCAGATTTCCGGCTCTGCTCATAGCCGGTAACGGCCTTTTCCAGTTCCGTGATTTCCGCATTGAGAGCGTCCTGCTCTTTGGCGTACTGTGCGTCCAGGGCCTCATACCGGGCGTCCGGCAGCTTGCCCAGGGCATTGTCCTCATAGATTTTGCAAATCAGCTTTTCCAGTTCCCCGGCCCGCTTTTGGGCGGCGGCCAGCCGTTTCCGTTTCTTGGATATGTCGGCGGTCTGCTGGGCGGCCTGCGTTTCCTGGACGGTGTGGATAAACTCGGCCCGGTCATTCTTGGAATATTCCGCGATGGCCCGGAGCATATCGGTTATCAAGGTCAGGACAGCCTCGGCCCGGATGCGGTGCTGTGTGCCACAAAGCGTCCCGCATGGGATTTTGCTGTACTGGCTGCAAGTAAACTGTGGATCACGCTTGCCGTTATTGACGCGATGGACATACATCTTGCCGCCGCAGTCGGCGCAGTACATCAGGCCGGTCAGGGGATGGGCCTCGCCCCAGCCGTCCGGGTAGCGCCGGACATTCGCCCGGATACGCTGCACATTGTCAAAGGTTTCCTGGTCGATGATGGCCTCATGGGTATTCTCGAAAATCGTCCACTCGCTTTCGTCAACATAGTGGCTTTTCTTGTCCTTGAAGTGCTTGCGGGTCTTGAAATTGATGGTGTGGCCCAGGTATTCCCGCTTTTTCAGAATGTTCACAATGGTGGATGATCCCCAGCCGTAGGGGTCTTTGACCGGCTTTGTCCTGTTTACTCCTTCGTCAAAGCGTGCCAGATGGACAGCGGGGATTTCAACCTTTGCTTCGGACAGCAGCTTGGAGATTTGATAGGGGCCGTAGCCCTCCATCGTCAGGGAAAAGATACGGCGTACCACTTCGGCGGCTTCTTCGTCAACAAGCCAGTGTTCCCGCTTTTCGTCCCACAAATAGCCGTAAATGACGGTGCCGGTCAGGTGCTTGCCGCTCATGCCTTTGGACTTGAACACGGAGCGGATTTTCCGGCTGGTGTCGCGGGCGTAAAACTCGTTCATAATGTTGCGGAAGGGAGTAAAATCATCGTCGCCTTTCAGACTGTCCACACCGTCATTGATGGCGATCAGCCGGACACCGCGCTGCCGCAAAATCTCCATGACCTGACCGACTTTCAGATAGTCGCGCCCCAGGCGGCTCATATCCTTTATGACGATGGCCTCCACCCGTCCGGCCTCGACTTCCTCCATCATTGCCAGAAAACCGGGGCGGTCAAAACGGGTTCCCGATACGCCGTCATCGGTGAAGTGGGTGGGGTTCGGCAGCCCGTTCCGGCGGGCATAGTCCTCCAACATCTTTTTCTGGTTGGAGATGGAATTGCTCTCGCCCTGTAATTCATCATCACGGCTCAAACGCTCATACAGAGGGGTGATTTTCTCGTTTCTCATGGCTGTACCTCCTGAAATGAAAATGCTCTAAGTGACTGCTTCACTAACCATGACAAAAACCATGATTAAGAAGTCACTTAGAGCATACATCTCCGGCGGCCAACTTGTAAAGACGATACTGCCGTACAGCGAAATGGTTCGGCTGCTGCTCTCCCAGCTTCTCAAACATCTGGTCTACGGGATTTTGGAACTCCTCGTCATCCTCCCGGACTTCCATGACATTCAGAAATTCCAGCAGCGTCGCAAAGTTTTGTTCTTCTTCCGGTGCCTCATAGTGGATATAGGCGATAAGCGAAGTCAGCAGCAGCTTCTCCGCCTTATCCCAGAAGGGGTCGCCGCCTTTGCCATCGCCTCGGGTATTGGTCATGAGGGTTGTCACCAGCTTCAAAATGTCCTTTTCGCTGTGGATATAGTGGAAGGGGTTGTAATGCATCGTCTTGCCAAAGTTGATGGTGTTGAAGATCTTGATGCGATATCCTTTCTTCACGAGCGCATTGCCGACCTCAAGAATCGTAGTTCCTTTCGGGTTTTGTCAATAAGGAACAAGAAAAAAAGTATCTTGCTTTTAAGCGGTTTCATCGCCGCTGTCGTTCTTGATAAGGCGCACAACCTTGTCCGTAAAGGTTTCCCGGCTGGTTTCGCTGAAATGGATATGAATGTCAAAGGTCGTGCCGCCGATGTTCTTCACAAGGTCGGGTTTGGCGGTCAGAGGGGAAGCGGCTGCGGGGGTGCTGGTCTTGCTGGTTTCATTGTTCATAGGCTCTCCTTTCAAAGATAAAGCCCCATGTGGTCGGCACATGAGGCGGTCATATCGGGTAAGGGTGCAAGGATGCAACAATGCAAAGGTATCTACGGATTGCATTCTTACTTTGCACTCTTGGTTTCGTTCCTGCGGTAGTACCATTGATTTCCCCGGCGTATGACTTCTATCCGGGTATCAAGATTGCGGCGGGCATTTTTAACCGTCCTCTCGGATATTCCGGCTTCGGCTGCGGCCTTTACAATGTCCTCGCTGGCAAGCTCTTTTCCGTCTGCAAGCAGGTCAAGTATCAGCTTCTCGGCTTGCTCGGTCTTGGTGGCGGTGTTCCCGCCTGCGCCGGATAGCAGCTCGTCAGCGGTTATGTCGTATTCACCTATCCATGAAAAGCCTGTTTCCGGGTCAAGGCAAAAGGCAACGGGCTTGCCCTCCGGCGCAAGGGAAGATTTGTCATGGACGATAACACGCACATTCGGCTCCCGCTTCACGCGCCCGATCAGCAGGACGCTCCTTGCTGCGGCGCGGAAGTCGATAGAACCTAAGCCCCGGTATGCGCTCTGCCCTCCGGCAGCTTTGTTCAAGTGTCCGATAAGGATAACGGCGCACCCGGTACGCTCGGCAACCTCGGCAAGGCGGCGGAACATGGGGCGCACTTCGTTTGCCCTGTTCATGTCGGTTTTCTCGCCCATATACGCCTGTATGGGGTCAAGGATAATCAGCCGCGCCCCGTTTTGCGTGATTGCCTTTTCTATGCGCTCGTCGGAGAGGGTAAGCTCCCGCTTGGCTTCATCAATCACAAGCACGCGGTCAAGGTCGGCTTCGGCTTCTATCAAGCGGGGCTTGACGGTATCGCCCAGTCCGTCCTCGGCGGTCTGGTAAATCACTTGGAATGGCGGCAAGGGTTTCATTCCCGGCAGCGTTCCCCCGGTGGTGCAGGCGGCGGCAAGGCGTAGGGCAAAAGTGGTCTTGCCCTCGCCGGGGTTGCCTTGCACAATGGTTACTTTCCCAAAAGGGATATACGGCTCCCATAACCATTCGACGGTCTGCGTGTCCACCTCGCTCATGCGGATAATCTCAACGGTTTCTTCCTGCGGCGGCTCTTTCAAGCCGTAGACCGCTTCTCGCAAATACTTCCCGTCTGTGATTTCTGCCCGGTGCTGCAATACCTCGTTCCAATCCTTGAAAAGAGGGATAAGCCGGTGGACGGTGTAGCCCTCCGGCATGAGCTTCACAAGGCGGCTGCAAGCGTCGTTTCCGGCTTCGTCGCTGTCAAGGCAGAGATAAACGGTCTTGATGTTCGGACGGTCAGAGAGAAAGCGGAGCAGGGCTTTTTCTCCCACGCCGCCCAATGACAGGTAGCTTTGCTTCTGCCAATCCTTTTTGAACAGGCAGAGGAAAGAAAGCAGGTCAACGGGGGCTTCAAAGACAAACACTCTTTCGCCCTCGCCCCGGTAGCAGAAGTTAAAGGCTTTGTCGCTGCCTTTCACATCAAGGCGGAAGTTTCCCGCCGTTCCCTTGCTGTGGGCGTAGCGCGGTATTCCGTCCTCGTCCCGCCCCACAAATACGGCGTTGTGGTGGGCTGCGTCCTCGTAAATATCGCCGCTGGCAAAGAAAAAGCCCGTCACATCTTCATCAATGCGGCGGGCGGCTGTGAGGTAGTTCCTCGCTGTTCGGTTGTCGGGGCTGCGGGGCGGTAGCCGGAAGTCGGAGAGGGGCGCGGAGCTTGGTCTATCCGGCGGCGGTGCGGCTCCCTTTTCTCCTGTGAGAAGTTCAACGGCTTCGGTAAAACTCTTGCCAAAAAACTCCATGACAAAATCAATGGGGCCGCCGCCCTTGCTCTGGCTGTGGCGATACCACTTGTTGCCCCGGACGGTCAAGCTGTCGTGCCGTTTCCATCGGTATTCCTGTCCGGCGCGTTCCAGCGGTTCCCCCTGCGATTGCAGGAACAAAACAAGGTCGGCTTGGTTCGCCCGGTCTATCTGTTCTTGGGTGTAGTACAAAAAACTCACTCCTTTCATCGGTCTATGTCGTGCCGCTTTGTGCGGGTCTGTGTCTGCTCCGGCTGGTCGGCGCGGAGTGCAATATCCACGCATTTGCGGATTTTTTGAAGTTCGGAAACATCGGCGCGGGTATCTTTCAGTTTGGCATAATCGCTGTCCCTCTGTGTTTTGAGGTCGGCATATTCCTGTTCCCATTCCGCAATAGGCAAGGTCTTTGTTCCTTTCGGCAGATTTGCATGGAGATAGCGGCTTGCTGCGTTCCATAGGGTCAACTCGGCGCGGTGGGCTTCCTCGTACTTGTCGCGCTTGTTTGTCCAGCCGTTTTGCAGCTTTTTCAGCTCATCGTGAACGGGCTTGTACTCGGTGTAGTTCTTCCCGTATTCAATCAGCTTTTGCAGCTTCTTCATGCGTTCCTCGGCGGTTTTCATTCCTGCCCGGATAGTGTCGGCCTGTTCGCTGACAGAGGAAAGGGCTGCGTCCAGCTCATCAAGGGTAGAGATACCATGCTCGGTCAGATAGTTGACCGCTGCCGCTATGGTTTTCAGTTCATCGGCTGTGTGCTGTTGTTGCCAACGCTGCGAATACTTCCGGCTCTTTTCTCTCTGAACGCTCAAATACTTCATCAGCAGATTTGCAAGGCCGGGGGATTGTTGCGGCTGTTCCGGGGCGGTTTCCCACGCTTTGAACAGGTCGGCAATCCATTCTTTGAGCTTTCCAATCTGCGCTCGGATTTCCCGTATAAGGCGGTTTGCCTTTTGGATATTCCGGTTCAGTTCGCCTTTCTCGGTGGCAATACCTTTCTTCTCCATCTGGCAAGCCGCCACGCCCATGTGGACGGTGGGTATCTCGCCAATGCCGCGCTCGGCGTTGCTGCGGTGGTCGATACGCTCCGGGCTTCCGGCTCGTTCAAGGTAGGCGTTTGAAATATCCGCCCATGCCTTACGCCACAAGAGGGCGTTGCCCTTGTCGTTCCAGCCGGTCAGGTCAACTTTGTGCGTCTTGTATCTGCCGCTTGGCAAGCGGATACGCTCGCCGTTTTCATCAAGGTCATATTCCTTTTGGGACTTTGCCGCCCATGCGCCGCGCTCGTCAAGGGGGCGCATGGTAAGCATGATGTGACAATGGGGATTGCCCTTGCCGGTGTCGTGAATGGCATAATCAACGCACATTCCTCTGGAAACAAATTGAGAGGAACAGTATTCCCGGACAAGTCGGATTTGTTCCTCTCTGGATAACTCTATGGGGAGCGCCGCGTCAATCTCTCTGGCAAGCTGGGCGTTCCCGGCTTTCTCGTAAAGCTCCACGCTGTTCCACAAGGTTGAACGGTCAGAGAAAGAGGGCGGGGCGTGGGGTGGCAGCATAATTTCCGTATGGACAACACCGCCTTTGCGGGTGTAGTCGTGTGTCATTCCGTCCCACTCATTTGTCAGCTTTTCGCCGCTTCGGTAGGCGGCTGCGGCAACGGCTGATTTGCCCTTGCCCCGGCTGACAATGCTGATATTACAATGATAGATGGCTATGGGTATCACCTCCCGGATAAAATGAAAACCCGCAAAAATGGTACAGACGCCAAAGGCGGGTATACTGTTTTTGTGGGTGTGCAGGGATAGCCGCGTAAGCGGCGCAAGGGGTGCAGCCCCTTGTTGCGGCAAAGCCGCCAATGTCGGTCAGAGAGGGAAGCAAGCGGCTTTCTCTCTGTGCCGACAAGCCCTCGGCAGAGCGCACGCACCCGTAAGGGTGTATAAGTGCGCCCTTTGTACCAAAGGGATTATTCGCTTTTCCCGCCCTCGGTGCGTTTTTTCAGATAGCCCCGCGCTTCCTCGCTCGTCAGGGCAAGCCGGAGAAAGGCGGCGGCTTCTTCGTCGGTCATGGTCTTTGCTTCTGGCACAATGCTCTCAAAGACCGCACCCCGGACGATCAGCCGATGGCTGCGCGTCCTGCGTTCCTCTTGGGATAACTTTTGCCGCAACACCTTTTCCCGATTTTCAAGCTGCCGGATTTTCTTCTTCCCGTCCTCAATCTCGGCTTGCAATTCCTCGCGTTTTTTTCTCTCGGTTTCGTCATGGGTGGTCACTCCTTTCTACCTGTCGGCATAGAAAAAGGACAGTCGATTTCCTCGGCTGTCCTTTTGATTAGGGTGTTTGGTTTACTCCGTTCTGCTCAATAAATGGGAATATTAAATATCAATACGCCCTTTAATACATTCCTATTAAAACATCAGCTTCGATTGTCAAATGTGTGAGAGTACGCCAATCAACGCAATCTTTTTCAACGCAAAAGAGAAGCGGCGTCATTTCAATAAACGACATTCTTTGTTCTGATGACAACTGTACGGTGGCTGAAACCGTTTCTCTTGAAATGGTTTTAAGATATTTCTCAAAATATTCAACGACAGACTCATTTGAATAATCTGGATTTTTCAAGTGTGCTTGCACTTTAGTCCTGATTTCCCTCAAATGATTTTTCGTAGGAATTACTTTCACAACATATCCGTTAGGAGATAGCAATCGCTGAAATTCTTTGTAGTGTGCAGGCGAAAATATGTCTAAAATACAATCCATACTTCCGTCTTTCAAAGGGATTTTTGATAAGTCAGTAACAAACCACTTCACTGCTTTGCGCTTGTCTTTTTTTGATGCAATCTGTATTGCCTCCCTTGACAAGTCAAAGGCAAAGATGTTTCGTTCTGTTCTTTGCTGTATCTGCCTTGCATAGAAACCCTCGCCGCAACCAACATCTAAAATGTTTCTTATAGATGGCGTATCAGAAATAAACTGTATGATTTTCTCCAACACAACATCATACATGCCATACTCCAAAATTTGATGCCGGTTGTCAAAAGACCGCTTGCTGTAGTTGGTTTTGGGCGATGATTTTAACAACAAATTTACATACCCATATCTTGAAATATCAAAGCAATGTCCATGTCTACAAATTAGGCTATTGCCTTGTATATCCATTGATTTTGTGCAAATTGGGCATTGAAAATAAACCTTGCTGTCTGCAAAGCGTGATAAATTATTATTCATTTGTTTTTCCTCCGTAATTACATCTCTGCTTCAATAAGCGAGTTATGCAATACGGATAACCGCAACATAACTCGCGGTTTTATCTTAATCTCATAAATGTAACCATTGTGTTGTCCTCCAATCAATTCCGCAGTATTACTCTGCTTTTAGAAAAAGTATAGCACAAAACTATGAACATTTCAACTCTATTTCAGCCTGTCGGCGACGTTGCTCTCTCTGGCATACCGCCCGCCGTTCCTCGCTGTATGGGGCGGTCAGACGGAAAGAGAAGCGGCCTTTCTCAATGTCAAACTCCATGCAGCCCGTTTCCGGGTCTGCGTCAGTCTGCTGGCAGATCGCCGGATAACGGCGGCTGTATGCAAGCAGACGCTTTTTCAAGGCGGTGTTGTGGGTGCGGATATGGATAAGGGGGTCTTTCTCGTCAAACCAAATATCGGTGGTCTTTTCCTGCTTGGTAAGCCCTGTTCTCATGCAAACTCCTTTCTGTGCCCCTGTTACGCAATAGGGGCATTTTTCGGGTGTTTTCTCCGGCTCTTGACTTGGAGAAAACGGCGTTTTTGACGATAAAAACCGCCCGGACGTGGAATGTATCGTCGGGGCGGCTGTTATCGCAAGATTTCTGTTTTTTCCGGCTCTTGACCGTTAAACATAGATTAACTCATGCATTACGATTTCCTCGGCTCTCGCCTTGCAGTTGTTCATCAAACCTACCCATTTCATCGGGTCGGCGGCTTTGAGAGCTTCGGTGGCTCCCGCTTCTCTGGCAAGGCGGGGCATGAGGTAGTCCAGCATATCCCGCGCCGCCCGGTCTGTTTCCTCAAGGTGGGGGTATAGCTTCTCGCTGGCTACAAGGGCGGTATAAAGGCGGTGGCGGTATTGTTCCAGATAGGCTTTCCGCAGCCGCCCATAGTGGCCGATATGGGGCTTCGGGGTAATAGGGCGGTTCCCGTTGTCAATCAATCTTCTCATGCGATTCGTTCTCCTTTCTCGTCCTGCTTCTTTTTGTGGTAGTTCTCCCGCCTTGCAGCAAGGAAGTTTTCATACCGGGCTTGAGCTTCGGGATTTCCGGCTGCGGCTTCCTCGTACATCTTCTGGCGGGATTTCTTGGTAGCTTCACTATGGTATGCCCGCCGCCTTGCAAGCTCGGCGGCTGCGACGGGGTCGGTTTCCGCTTGGATTTTCAGTTCTTGGTAGGCGTTCTTCTTGCGGTTCCGGCTTGCTTCAAGGCGTTCCGTTTCCTCTGGCGTGAGTGGCTGGCCTGCGTCCTGTGCGGCGGCAAGCTCTTTCAGCGTCCGGGGCTTGGGCGGCTGTGCCGCTTTCTGACGCTCATACCATGCCTTGTGCTGGCGGTTTTTCCTCTCCCGGTAGGCGGCAAGACGCTCTGCTTCCTCCGGCGTGAGGTCGGCTCCGGCCTTTTGCAGCGCGGCAAGCTCCTTTAAGGATTTCGGCTTCGGGGGCTTGGGCGGTTCGGCGGCTTTCCGCTTCTCCCGCCATTCCTTTTGCCATGCCCGGTTATGGGCTAACCGCGCTTCGTCTGCCGCCTGTTCCTCTGGGGTCAGCAAGCCCGCTTTCTTCCTCGCGGTAAACTCCCGTTTCTCTGCCTTGCGCTTTTCTTCCCGCGCTTTGGCAAGCTCCTGTGAGTGGGCTTCCTTTACGGCCTGTTCCTCCTGCTGGCGGCGTTGTTCCTCGGCTTCCATTGGGGTAACGATATAGGCGGGGACTTCAAACGCGCCGATGAAGTTAAGGTAAATGTCTATCCGCTGGCGGCGGTTGTTCCCGCGCCCCTCGCCCTCATGGACAACGACTTTTTCGATAAACTCGTTGAGCATGGGCGTTGTCAATTCGGAAAAATCAGTGTAGCGGCTCACAAGCTCGATAAACTTATCTGTTTTCAGCCTGTCGGCGTTCCAGCTCTCGATTGCTTCCTGCCATTGTGCGATAGCGGCTTCCAGCCCGGTCTGTTCCTCGTCGTATTCGGCAAGCAGACGGGTAAAGTGCTTATCGGGTATCTTGCCTGTGGCGTTGCCCTCGTATAGCTTCTTTACAAGGCCGTCCAGCTCCTTACACCGCCGCTGTGCCTTGCTCACTTTCTGCCGGTACTCCTTGACGGCGTTCTCTTGGTGCTGGTCGGACGCCTCCCGCACACGCTCGCTAAACTCCGCTTCATTGTGCCGCACATACCAGCTCACGCGCTGGATTGCGGCAAGAATGGCGGCTTCCATTTTTGCGGTGGGGATATAGTGCATGGTACAGTCGCGGGTAAGCTGGCGGTAGCTGGAACACACAAAAGCGTCGTCCAGATACTTGCCTTGCACAAGGCTGCTGCGGTGGGTCAGCTTCGCGCCGCAGTCGGCGCAGTAGAGAAGCCCGGTCAAGCGGTTTGGGGTGTTCTGCCGCTTGGGGGCGCGGCGTTTTGTCCCCATAAGCCGCTGGACGGTGTTCCATGTTTCCTCGTCCACAATGGCGGGTATCTCCCCGTCAAAAATATACTGTTCCTCCGGCGCGGTCTTGCGGGTGCTTTTGGTCTTGTAGTTCTCGCAGACGGTTTTCCCTAAAACCTTGCGCCCTGTGTACTCCGGGCGTTTGAGGATATAGCTGATAGTTGTCGTTGACCATGCGTAGGGGTCTGTGTACTTCGCCGCCCGGACGGGTGCGCCTATCCGCTTCCAATGCTCAGACGGGATAGGGATTTTCTCGGCGCGGAGTGCCCTTGCTATACTGGCGATACTCTCCCCGGCAACAACGCTGTGGAAGATACGGCGCACAACGGCGGCGGCTTCCTCGTCGATTACCCACTCGCCCTTGTTCTCTTTGGACGCAAGGTAGCCATAGCTGACGCTGCCGGAGCAGCGCAAGCCCTTTTCCATTCTCGACTTGAAAACGGTCTTGATTTTCCGGCTGGTGTCGGCAACATACCACTCGTTTATCACATCTCGGAAAATTGACATTATATCAAAGCCGTTAGCGGTATCAAGGTTGTCATTCGCCGCAATAAAGCGTACATGGTACTCGTCAAAGGTGCGCTTCAAAAGCCCCACTTCGACAACATCACGGCCAATCCTGCTTTGGTCTTTGATAATGACCGTAGCCACATTTCCTGCCCGGATTTCTTCCAGCATAGCGTCCAGCCCTGGACGCTTGAAAGTAGTTCCCCGCACTCCGTCATCGGTGAAGTGCCGGATATTCGTAAAGCCGTTCTTTTGGGCGTAGTCCTCCAAAATACGCTTTTGGTTTTCTATCGACACGCTTTCCCCGGCTCGCTCATCGTCATGGGAAAGACGCTCGTACAGGGCTGTGATTTTTCCCTTGTCCGGCTGTTTCTTCATGGGGTGTAACCTCCTTTCTTGAGGGTTCGCGCTCCCTTTATCCTTATTGTAAATTACCATTCGGATCGGTCAAAACGTAGGAACTGTGCATTTGCAGGAGATATGAGGTAGGCACCCTGCGCCTTGCCGGCTTTCACCGGTAGGTTTCAGGGAGCCGCCTCCCAAACCGGACGTACACCTCTCGGCGTATCCGGC
>NZ_NFKB01000034.1:0-37119 GCF_002160175.1 Faecalibacterium sp. An192 | reverse complement strand
TGTTTCCAACACTTTAAAGGTTCCGTTACAAGTATTCGATATTGTTCAATTTTCAAGGTCCTGTCCGCTCAGCCTCTCGGCTGGCGACCTGTTTATTTTACCACAGCGTTTCGAACTTGTCAAGCACTTTTTTCGAAGTGTTTTTAGTTCTTTTCGCTTTGTGGGCCGCCCCGTCAGGGCGCTCACATATAGTACTACCTTTCCCTCTTTTTGTCAACCCCTTTTTTCAACTTTTTTTGCAAGTCGGAAAACTTTCTTGACAACGCCCCCTATCCCCCATTATGATACAGGTATTCTCTATATAAGTAAGAGAGTCCCGGCCCCGCCTGCTTTGCAGGCCGCCGGGCTCCTTTCCAACTGCTTTATCTCAACAGATTCCTGAGAAAATCTCCGCCGCGCGAACGCTCTTTTGGGGCGGGCGGCGTGATCTTATAAAATAAAAGGAGTGTGGGTTATCATGTCCTGTATCACTGTGTGGGGCTGCCGGATTGGAGAAGGCCGGCCCAAAATCATCCTGCCCATTGTGGAGCAGACCGAGTCTGCCGTCCTGGAACAGGGTCGGGCGTTTGCCGGTCTGAAAGTGGACTGTGTGGAATTTCGTGCCGACTGGTTTGAAAGCTGGCGGGACAGCGCAGCGCTGAGCCGCTGTCTCATCGGGCTGCGTCAGGTGCTGGGAGACAAGCTCCTTCTGGTCACCCTCCGCACTCAGGCCGAAGGCGGCGAGGCAGACGCCTCCCTTGAAGAATACACTGCCTTTTGCCGCCGGGTCTGGGAGAGCGGCTGTGCCGATCTGCTGGACATTGAGTTCCTCCCCGCCGGGGATGCTCTTTCCGGGCTGATTGCAGAGGCTCACGCCCACGGGGTCAAGGTGGTCTGTTCCAGCCACGACTTTGCCCAGACTCCCTCCCGGGAGGAAATGGTATCCCGGCTCTGCGCCATGCAGGCCGCCGGGGCCGATCTGCCCAAACTGGCCGTTATGCCCCAGAGCCGCCGGGACGTGCTGGCTCTGCTGGAGGCCACCGCCGAAATGGCCGATCTCCACCCTGAAACCCCCGTCATCACCATGAGCATGGGGGCTCTGGGCGGGGTCAGCCGGATTTGCGGCGAGTCCATGGGCTCGGCCATGACCTTTGCCTGCGCCGGCAAAGCCAGCGCCCCGGGCCAAATCGAGCTGGACGTCCTTGCTCCCATCCTGGACCGTTTGGCTTTGTCCTGATTTTCCCTATTATATGTAAGAGACAAAAGCAACGGACCGCCCTCTCCCGCTCTGGCAGGGGTGCGGTCCGTTTTCTTTCAGGGATTCAGGGCGGTCAGCCGCGGCCCCGGCCGGTCAGTTTGCCCAGGGCCACCTTCCAGCGGGGATAGCCCCACCGGGGGTCCTCGGTGAAGTCGTCCGCCAGCTTCCAGGGATAGACGGTGCCGTCAAAATACAGATTGCCCGCCTCATCCACTTTGGTCAGCTTTTTGGGGAGATACTCCTCATTGTAGTAGCCGGTTTTGGGGCGGAGCCAATGAAGGGTGCCGTCCTCATCCATCCGCTCGGCCCAGGCGCCGAACACAAAGGTGGCCGCCTCGCCATAGCAGTGCTGTTCAAACCGGATTTTTCCGTCATAATAAAACTTGATGACTTCCAGCGTGCCCGACTCCTTTTTTCCGTCGCGGCCCAGCGTGGGGCGGTAGTCCTGCTGGTACCGGCAGCCGCAATGGCTCCCGGCAAAGTCTCTGGCATGGTAGGCCATACCCTTCACCCATTCCTTTCTGCTTTCGTTTCCCCTGACAGGGATTGATTCATCTTAGCGCTCCACATCGTAGGGCCAGGCCATGATGCCGCCCAGATCGTACAGGTTGTGGTATCCCATGGCCTCCAGCTGGGCCGCCGCCATGGCACTGCGCTGGCCGCTGCGGCAATAGATCAGCCAGGCGGCCTCCTGATCGGGAATCACGTCCGCCGCTTTGATCCGGACGCTGCCCAGGGGCAGCAGCCGCGCCCCCGGAATGTGGCCTGCGGCATACTCCGAGGGCTCCCGGACATCCACCGGGACGGCCTCTCCCGCCTCCATCATCTGCCGCGCAGCGGCGGGGGTAATCTTCTGAACCATTGTTCTTTCCTCCTCTCTCGTTTCTTTTCCATCTTATGATAACAAACCTTTTTTGTTTTCACAAGGCTTTTCAAATTTCCCTCCCCGTGCTATACTGAACACATCCAGACAAGGAGGTTCAAGGATGCGATTTTCCACCAAAAGCCGGTATGGCCTGCGCCTGATGGCGGAGCTGGCCTGCTCGGGCACCGGGCGTGCCATGCCCCTGAAAGAGATCAGCGAGCGTCAGCACCTCAGCCTGAAATACTTGGAACAGCTGGTGACGCCGCTGGCCCGGGCCGGCCTGGTCAAGAGCGAGCGGGGCAGCCAGGGCGGCTATCGTCTGGTCAAGGACCCCAGCGAAACCACCGCCGGCGAAATCATCGCCGCCATGGAGGGGAGCGTCGCCCCCATCCCCTGCCTTGAGAGCGAAACCAACGCCTGCCCGCTGTCCGACCAGTGCGCCACCCTGCCCTTCTGGGCGGGACTGGACGAGGTCATCAACCAGTATCTGGACAGCGTCACCCTGGCCGACATCGCTAAAAGCATGGCGGAGGCCTCCGGCGGAGCCTGCGCCTGCGCAAAAAATCGAAATTTGCCCGAAAAAGACTCTTGACATCTGCCGAAAGATTGGTTATAATGATCTGGCATTCGACGAATGCCGGGTGTATAGGGGTATAGCTCAGTTGGTAGAGCAGCGGTCTCCAAAACCGCGTGCCGTGAGTTCGAGACTTACTACCCCTGCCAAGAGCACAGTGCCAGCCGGCGCTGTGCTTTTTTGTTTTATCCGCCCGGCGTTTGGCCCAGACTCTCCCCGGCAGGGAGGGTGCGGGTATTTTTTCAAGCGCAAGGAGGCGTTTTATGGATCTTGCCTATCTGCTGCTTTTGCAGCGCCTGCGGGAGGCGGCCGGCTGGCTGCTGAACCCGGCGATGGAGCTGATCAGCGAACTGGCCGCCAGTTCCCTGACCATTGCTGTGGCGGCCTTTGTGTTCTGGGCGGTGGACCGCCGGTTCGGCAGCTTTTTGATGCTCAACTATGTGGGCAGCAGTCTGCTGGTCCAGGTGTTCAAGCTCACCGCCTGCGTCTACCGCCCCTGGGTGCGGGACCCCCGCATTCAGCCGATCACCAACGCCATCGATACCGCCACCGGCTATTCCTTCCCTTCCGGCCACACCCAGAGCGCCGCCGCCATTTACGGCAGCGTGGGCCTGTGGTACGGCAAAAAGCGCCGCTGGCTGGCGGTCCTGATGGCGGTTATGATCCTGCTCACCGGCTTTTCCCGGAACTATCTGGGGGTCCACACCCCTCAGGATGTCCTGGTCAGCCTGGCTTTAACCTGCGGCTACCTGTGGCTCAACAGCAAAATCCTGGCCCGGCTGGAGCGTCAGCCCAGCTTTGACCTGAAGGTAGCGGCGGTGGGCACCGTTCTGGCCCTGGCCGCCGTCCTCTGGTTTGAGTGCAAGAGCTATCCCATGGACTACGTCAACGGCGTCCTTCTGGTGGACCCCGAAATCATGAAGGAGGACGGCTTCATGGCGGCAGGCATGGTCTTTGGCTTCTTCCCCGGCTGGCTCATCGAGCGCCGGTGGCTCCAGTTCTCCACCGACCACCGCAGCGCCGGGCAGTTTATCCTGGCCGCTCTGGCCCTGCTGCCCATGCTGCTGATCTACAAGCTGCTGCCCCTGGCCCTGACCGGCATCATGGGTCCCCTCTGGGCCGCCTTTGTCAGCTGCGCTCTGCTGGCCTTCTACGTCACCGCCCTGGTGCCCGCCCTCATCTGTAAGCTCCAGCGCAAGGCCCGCTGAGGTCTCTTTCCAGTTTTTTCGCCTCCCTTCGGGGAGGCTTTTTTCGTTGATTCGTCTGTTTTCGTCCAATTTCTGCAAAATCAAAAAAATTTGCATTTCAGGCTTGACAATCCCGCCCCGCGCTGGTATAATAAGTCACGTTCCGGCGGTCAGACGCCGGCGGCCATCAGAGAGTATGGCCCGGTAGCTCAGTTGGTTAGAGCACCAGCCTGTCACGCTGGGGGTCGTCGGTTCGAGCCCGATCCGGGTCGCCATATGCTGCTATAGCTCAGTTGGTAGAGCGCATCCTTGGTAAGGATGAGGTCTCCAGTTCAAATCTGGATAGCAGCTCCAGAGCACAACACCCTTGAAGTCACAGAACTTCAGGGGTGTTTTTTGCGTTTGCGGGAAAAGCGGGCGTTTCCCCTGTTCCCTTTCCGGGCTCAATGAAAAACCCCCGGCCGGGGCCGGGGGCATGGGATGTCTTATTCCGGCTGTGCCGGGGAAGCGGGGCTGGTCTGGCCCTCTGCTTCCAGTTCGTTGTCGTTGCCTTCATAGTAGGCCAGATACCGGTCCTCCCGGGAGGCAAAGACCGACGCCATGGTCAGCTGGCCGTCGTAGGTCCGGGCCCAGACGGCCCCGTCTCCCCAGCCGATGGTGGAGCCTTCCCGGACAAAGGCGTCCGGCTCCATCTGGGCGATCTGCTCCAGGAACTCCGCGGTGAACACCTGGTCATAATAGGGCAGGAATTCCTCCGCCGAGTTCACATAGGTCAGTTCCTGGCCGGGGAGCTGCAGCTGTTTGGGATAGAGGAACATCTCCGCCACCTTCTCCCGCTCTCCTGCGGCCGCCGCCTGCTGGAACGTCTCAAAATAAGCGATGATCTCTCCGTCGGTGACTTCGCCGGGCTCGGTGGATTCGGGCTCTGCCTGGACCTGGGCCGGCTGGGATTCCGAGGTTTCCTGGCTGGACGGGCCGGCCTGCCCGCAGGCGGTAGCCGTACACAGCACCATTGCCAGGGCCAGGGCGGCCGCCCCGGCCTTTTTTCTGCGCTGAACTGCCATAGGGTTTCTCCTTTCTGCGGCTGCGCCGCCTCCTAGCTCTTATTCTGGATACGTTCGGCCCCGCCGGGAAATTGCATCCCCAAAGGGTGAAATTTTCCGCCGCCGGGCAGCTCTTTCCCCCAAAGAAAACGGTTTGCCCCCATTGACGAATGGGGTTCTTCTTTGTAATATAAGGGATGGCGGAAGTTAAACGCGTACAACTCCCGCCGATTGGGAGGTGTGAAAGATGTATTTAAAGGACGCGCAGATTGGGCGGACCTATATTGTGGAGAGCATCCATCTGCCCTTTCAGATGGAGCGCCGGCTGGAGGCTCTGGGGATGACCCGCCAGACCCCCATCTCGGTGCTGAACCGGAAAGGAAAAGGAATTCTCATCATCAAACTGCGGGGCACCCGCTTCGCATTGGGGTACAACATTACCCAGAACATTGAAGTAAGGGAGGGTGAGCGGGATGCCTGAACAGCATGAAATGACCATCGGGTTCATCGGCAACCCCAACTGCGGCAAGACCACCCTGTTCAACGCCTACACCGGCGCCAACCTGAAGGTGGCCAACTGGCCCGGCGTCACGGTGGAAAAGGTGGAGGGCGCCATCAAGCACCACGGCCTCAACATCCACCTGGTGGACCTGCCGGGCACCTACAGCCTGACTTCCTACACCATGGAGGAGACGGTGTCCCGCCAGTTCATCCTCAGCGGCGAGGTGGACGTCATCATCAACGTGGTGGACGCCTCGGCCCTGGAGCGGGGCCTGTACCTGACCTTGCAGCTGCTGGAGCTGGGCAAGCCGGTGGTGATGGCCCTGAACATGATGGACATTGTGGAAAAGCGGGGCATGGAGATCGACCTCCACCGCCTGCCCGAGATGCTGGGCGTGCCGGTGATTCCGGTGTCGGCCCGGCAGCGCCGGGGCCTGGACGCCCTGCTTCACGCGGCGGCCCACCACAAGGACAGCACCGGTCCTGACCCGCTGGTCCATCAGCACAGAACCGAGTCCCACCATCAGCACGACCATCACACGGAATACACCATGGTGTACTCCGACACCATCGAGGACAAGATCGACCAGATCATCCCCGAGCTGCAGCACCGGTACCCCAGCCTGACCAACTACCGCTGGCACGCCATCAAGCTGCTGGAGGGAGACCAGGAAATCACCCAGAAGTATCCGGTGGACCTGCCCCAGGTGCTGGACCGCAGCTATGAGTCGGACATCATCAACCAGAAATACGACTTCATCGGCGAGATCATCGACGAAGTCCTGATCCACAAGGAGCGGCAGGACGTCCTGACCGAAAAGGCCGACCAGATCCTCACCAGCAAGGTGTGGAGCATTCCGGTGTTCTTCGGCATCATGGCGGTGATCTTCTTCCTGACCTTCACCCTGGGCGACTGGCTGAAAGGCTATCTGGAACTGGCCATCGGGGCCATTTCGGACGGGGCCCTGGCGGGCCTCACCGCCATCCACGCCGGGGACGTTCTCACCTCCCTGATTGTGGACGGCATCATTGCCGGCGTGGGAACCATCGTCACCTTCCTGCCCAACATCCTGATCCTGTTCCTCTGCCTGGCTCTGCTGGAGGACAGCGGCTATATGGCCCGGGTGGCCTACGTGATGGAGGGCATTATGAGCAAGATGGGCCTGTCAGGCAAGGCCTTCATCCCCATGCTGCTGGGCTTCGGCTGTACGGTGCCGGCCATCATGGCCTCCCGCGCCCTGGAAAACCAGCACGACCGGCTCAAGGTCATGCTGGTGACCCCCTTCATGAGCTGCAATGCCCGGCTGACCATTTACATTTTGTTCTCTGAGATGTTCTTTGGGGACCATGCCATGCTGGTGGCCTACTCCATGTACCTCATCGGCATCCTGGTGGCCATCCTGATTTCGGCCCTGCTCCACCTGCTGGACCGCAAAAAGGATCACGCCAACTACCTCATCATCGAGCTGCCCGAGTACAAGCTCCCCGACGCCCGCACCGTGGCCATCTACGTCTGGGAAAAGGTGATGGACTACCTGGAAAAGGCCGGCACCACCATCTTCATCGCCACCCTCATCATCTGGGTGGTGCTGAACTTCGGCCCCGGCGGCTACACCCCCGACATGGCCGACAGCTTCGGCGCCGTTCTGGGCAAAATCCTCACCCCCTTCTTTGCCCCCATCGGCCTGGGCTACTGGCAGATTGCGGTGGCCCTCATTGCCGGCATCTCGGCCAAGGAAGTGGTGGTGTCCAGCTGTGCGGTGCTGTTCGGCATCGTCAACGCCAGCTCCCCCGCCGGCATGTCCGCCTTTGCCGCCGCCCTGGAGGGGATCGGCTTTGGCTCCTTCAACGCCCTGTGCCTGATGATCTTCTGCCTGCTGTACATTCCCTGCGCCGCCGCCCTGGGCACCATCCGCAAGGAATCGGGCAGCTGGACCTGGATGGTCTTTACCGCCGCTTTCCAGCTGGCGGTGGCCTGGGTGGTGACCTTCCTGGTCTACCAGGTCGGCATGTTGATCCTGTAACCGGGAGGATGCGCCCATGGGTTCCCTCCTTGTGATTGCACTGATTCTGCTGGCTCTGGGCCTGTGGCTGGGCTGGGCGCTGGCCCGCATCCGCCGCCGCAAAAAGCAGGGCGGCGGCTGTGCCGGCTGTTCTTCCCACTGCCCCTACCATAATCAGTGCCGCTGAAATTTCCTGAAACGCACAAGCGCCCCGATGCCTTCAAGGCACCGGGGCGCTTTTCTTGTTGGATCAGATGTTGCTCAGCAAAAACCGAAGGGCGCCGCCGGTGTGCGCGATGCCGGTGGCGGTATCAATCCGGCATGGACACCGCCACGCCCTCAAACCTTCCCTCGAATTGGGCCCCGATCTCCGTCATGGTGTCCAGCAGGTGGTCCAGGGTGTCGGCGGGGGTAGGGGTCTTGCCGTTTTCCAGAAAACTCCCGTCCTCCCCCATGAAGGCGTATTTGATAAAGGTGCCCCCGATGTCAAACGCCAGATACTGTTTCATGGTTACCCGTCCTTTCTTCTGTGCCTGCTTTGGTGTGCAGCGGCCCGGCCTCAGGGCCAGCCGAACAGGGATACCCCGTCCGTCAGCTGCCCGATCCGGGCCATTTCCTCCCCGGTGAGGGCAAAATCAAAAATCGAAAAATTTTCCTCCATCCGTTCCCGGTGGGCGGATTTGGGGATGACGGCGATGCCGTTCTGCACCAGATACCGCAGCGCCGTCTGGGCGGCGGTTTTGCCGTGGGCCGCCCCGATCTCTACCAGCACCGGCTCATGAAAAACATCCCGCCGCCCCTCGGTGAAGGGCGCCCAGGACTGCATCCGGGTGCCCCGGGCCGCCAGGGCTTTCTGCAGCGCCAACCGCGGATAATACACATGGGATTCCACCTGATTCACGGCGGGGCGGATGCTGCACCGCTCTTCCAGGCGGTCGTACTCCTCCTGATTGAAGTTGGACACCCCGATGGCCCGGGCCTTTCCGGCCCGGAGAGCCTCCTCCATGGCCCGGTACATTTCTTCCGACTCGGGGTAGGGTTCATGGAGCAGCAGCAGATCCACATAGTCAGTTCCCAGGGTTTTCAGCGAGCGGTCAATGTCCGCTTTCGCCTTCTGGTAGCTGTTGCTGGGCTCCCACAGCTTGGTGGTCAGGAACACTTCTTCCCGGGGCAGGCCGCTGTCCCGAAGGGCCTGTCCCACCACGTCCTCGTTTTCATACATGCGGGCGGTGTCCAGAAGCCGATAGCCCACTTCCAGAGCTTCCCGGATGCACCGGCGGCCTTCCTCGCCCCGCAGCGTCCAGGTTCCAAAGCCCAGCGCTGGCATCTGCACCCCGTTCCCGATCTCAAAATACTCCATCTTTCCCCTTTCTCTTACTTTTCTGGAAGAAAAGTAAGCAAAAGACTTTTACTGTGTACCATATACTTTCCGGTTCTCCGTCACTTCCGCGAAGCCGTCCCGTTTCCGCTCGCTCCCGGCGTTTATGCCTGCGGCACAATACGATACAACGTTCTTTTCATTCCGTCTACATCGGAAACTTTCAGTCTAACATGTCATCTTATATACAAAAAGTTATTCTCCTGCATAGTCAATCCCCGCCTGGGCGGCCTGACTTTGCTGCAGCTTCCGGGGGATGTGATAGACCTTCCCGTCCTTGATGAACACTGCGCCGGTCTGTTTGAAATGGAACCGTACCCCATACCGGACGCACTGTTCCCGGATGGACAAAATCCATTCGTACCGGCAGGGCCGGGCCCCGGGGCCCGACTCGCCGCCGCACAGCACATATTCGATTTGGCCCGAGGCCAGATAGGGCTCGATGTTGATGGGCCCCAGCATGGGCTCATGACAGATGTGCTTGTGCCGGATGGGCAGGGTCAGATAGAGGGGCAGGCGGGCGTCGGCCATCTCCTGGTTTTCCGCGGTGCAGTAGATGGACACATTGGGATATCCCTCGCCCCAGTCCGGCGGGATGCAGTCCATAAACCGGTGGATCCGCTTGGTGATGATGGCGAAATCCAGATCCGGCCGCTGCCGCATCATCTGCCAGCAGGCCGGCCGCCAGGGGTCCGCCTCCTCCAGAAAGAAATCGGAGGTCATGCAGGTGAACACCGTCCCCTCCCCGGGCTGCAGCTTGTATTCCCGGTGCCGGTCCCGCCGGAGCGGCAGGTCAAAATCCCCGGTTTTGGCCACGGCGCTGGCGTCCCGCCCCACCGAGGCGTCCCGCCGGTAGACATAGCAGTGCATGCACCCGGCGCTGATCTTATGGCAGCCGTGCCATGGGTTCCAGATGGGCATGAGGTCACCTTCTTTCCACCGGCACAGGAATCACTGGACCTTTGCCTTTTTGCCGAACACCGGCGAAGCCAGGAAGGGCAAAAAGACCACTCCCATCAGCACCAGATGCAGCCCCACATCCAGCCAGCCGATGGTCTGGTTGCTGATTTCGGTGGTGCCGGTGTAGACCACCGTCAGGTTGTTGTTGAAGAAATGGAGCAGCACCGGGGCCCAGATGTTCCCGGTCTTGAGGTAGGCCCAGGCAAAAAAGATTCCCAGGGTCACGCAGGTAATCAGCTGGCTGGCCACGCTCTGCAGGGCGGTGTCCGGGGCGTAGAAAAAGAAGTTCAGGGGCAGATGCCACAGTCCCCACAGCACACCCAGCAGCAGGACGCCGCCCCGCATCCCGAACCGGCTCTGGAGCCGGGGCTGGAGGAAATACCGCCAGCCGTACTCTTCTCCCCAGAAGGGCGCAAAGCTGAGGAAAAAGTTGGGAATCAGCATCACCAACACCAGATAGGGCGCAGGGGTTGCCCAGTAGGCCAGATACTCTTCCAGCTGTCCGCTGATGGCCGCGCTGGCAAACACCAGCGCCGTCCGCAGCAGGATGTACAGCACCACACAGCCGCAGACCAGTTTTCCCTTTTGCCAGCCCAGACCGGCGGACTGGCGCAGTTCTTTTTTCTGTGCCAGAAGGACGCCCCAGCCCGCCAGGCTCCCCAGAATCACAATGAGATTGCAGGCCACCAGCCAGCCGCCTCCCGGCAGGATCACCGTACCCAGGCAGCACAGGGCCATCAGGCCGGTGCAGATCAGATGAAAGACAAAGAAGCGCCGGGGCATAGCGTCCGCCTGCCCGGTCAGCAGCAGGGCCGCGATGGCGCCTGCGGCCGGGTAGTACATCTGGGCGTTGGCGAAGATGTCGGTGGGGTAGCCGGCCCGCTGGGCGATGGCCAGAGGTATCCCCATCAGAAAGGGCAGCCCGTAGGCAATCAGGGCAAAGGGCACCAGCTGGCGTGCGGTGCAGCGCGGGGAATCTTCCATAATCAGGTCTCCTTTTCCTTATTAAAATTAAAGATAAGCCCATTATATCACAAACCGGCCCGGCGCGGAATAGGCTCCTTGTCCCCTTTTTCCGGCAGTTTTAAGGGGTTTTATTGTCCTGAACCGGCGGTTTGGGCCCGTCCTCCGGGCGCTGAAATATACTTCATTCCGGATAGGACGAAGATAGGCAAATTTTGAACAAAACATGAAAAAAGTATAAACAAACCCCTTGCATTTTCTGGAAAAAGGACTAGAATGGGAGATGGAGCGGCTGGATTGCGGCAGGCATCCAGCCTGGCAAGAAATCATACAAATAGGAGGAATCTTTATGGTAAGTTTTCTGCTCTGCCTGGCTCTGCTGATCATCGGCTACCTGACCTACGGCAAGGTCGTCGATAACACCTTTGGGCCGGATGACCGGGAAACTCCCGCTGTCCGCATCAACGACGGCGTCGACTACGTCGTTATGCCCCAGTGGAAACTGTTCCTGGTTCAGCTGCTGAACATCGCGGGCCTTGGCCCCATCTTCGGCGCAATGCAGGGTGCCCTGTGGGGCCCTGTGGTTTTCCTGTGGATCACCTTCGGCACCATCTTTGCCGGCGGCGTCCACGACTACTTCTCGGGCATGCTGTCTGAGCGCAACGAAGGCGCTTCCATCTCCGAGATCTGCGGCATCTACCTGGGCAACGGCATGAAGACCGTCATGCGTATCTTCAGCGTGGTGCTGCTGGTCATGGTTGGCACCGTCTTTGCCGTCGGCCCCGCCGGCCTGATCGTCACTCTGTTCAAGAACGGCGGCGTCACCGGTCTGCTGGCCAACACCGAAGTGTGGCTGTGGATCATCCTGGCCTACTACTTCATCGCCACCTTCCTGTCCATCGACAAGATCATCGGCAAGATTTACCCCGTCTTTGGTATCTGCCTGATCGTGATGGCCGTAGGCGTTGCCATCGGCATCTTCACCAACTCCAACTACGTCATTCCTGAGCTGTGGACCCACTTCTACAACATGGAGCCCACCGGCAAGCCCATCTGGAGCTTCATGTTCATCACCGTCGCCTGCGGCGCCATCTCCGGTTTCCACGCCACCCAGTCGCCTCTGATGGCCCGCTGCATGAAGTCGGAGCGTCAGGGCCACATGGTGTTCTATGGCGCCATGGTCTGTGAGGGCATCATCGCTCTGATCTGGGCCGCCGCCGGCTGCTCCATCTACGAAGTCACCAACGGTCTGAACACCGGTCTGCAGGCTTCCCTGGCCAACGGCCAGTCCGCCGCCATCTACGACGTCTGCGCCAAGACCATGGGCGGCATCGGCGTGGCTCTGGCCATGCTGGGCGTCATCGCCTGCCCCATCACCTCGGGCGACACCGCATTCCGCAGCGCTCGTCTGACCCTGGCCGACTGGTTCAAGCTGGACCAGGAGGGCTTCAAGAACCGTCTGATCCTCTGCGTGCCTCTGCTGCTGGTGGGCGCCTTCGTCGGTCACCTGGACTACTCCATCGTCTGGCGTTACTTCAGCTGGACCAACCAGACCCTGGCCATGATCGTTCTGTGGGCTGCCAGCATGTACCTGTTCCAGCAGAAGAAGAACTACTGGATCACCGCTGTTCCCGCCACCTTCATGAGCGCCGTGTCGGCCACCTACTTCCTGCTGGGCAATGAGTGCCTGGGCCAGTTCCTGAACACCAAGGACGCCTCGGGCGCCGTCGTCTACAACACCGCCGTGGCTTACCCCGTGGGCATCATCTTCGCCGTCCTGCTGCTGGCTATCTTCATCCACGCCACCAAGAAGCAGCCCGCCAAGAAGTAACCCCTTCTGCCCGGTCTGGCATACGTAAAATTCACCCTACCTGCCAGCCGCTGACCTCCAACAGCGGCTGGCAGGTTTTTTATCAAACATCAAACAAGCGGCGTCCCCGGACGCCCGGAGGTTGCATCCTATGATCTTCAAACCCGTACAGCTGGGCCGCGAGGCCCTGGACCCCCAAACCCTGGCCGCAGACAAAAAGAGCTGCCGCCGCATCGGCCCCTGCGGCGTGGGCGACAAGGCTTTGTATCTCAACAGCTTTTACCTGGACCGCCGGTATTACGTCACCTATCCCTCCATCACCCGGGCCTTCAAGCGGGTGGCCATGAGCCGGGGCGGCTTCACACAGAAAGGCGTGTTTGCGTCCATCCCCTATCTGGTGGTTCAGTACGACAACGGCAAAGAGAAACAGTGCAACTTCAAGTATGAGGAGCAGGTGGACCAGCTGCTGGACTGCCTGGCCAAGACCCACCCCGAAATCAAGCGGGTCAGCGCCGCCGCCGAGGAGCGGCTGGCCCAGCGGGAGCGGGAACGGGCCGCCCGCAAAAAGCCCAACCTCTCCCCCGAGGCCCAGAAGAGCATCCGCACTCTGGAACAGGCCTCCGACTATCTGACCCAAAAGCCCGAGCTGGCCCAGGAGCTGAGCCTGTCGGCCAAGCGCAAGCGGGCCTACCTGTGCAGCAAGCCCAGTTACCGCTGGGTGGCCCTGGCCATCACCCTGCTGGGCGTGGCCTCCCTGATCTTTGGCGTGACCCTCTTTGCCCAGGGCAGCGGCAGCTTTGGCGCCTACTTTGCCCTGTTCGGCCTGGCGGCCATCTTCATGTTCTCGGGCGCCAGCGTCCTGCCCACCGCCCAGAACAACAAAAAAGTGGTGATGGGCCGGGCTGACCGGGCCCTCCAGGCCATGGAGGACTATCTGCGGAACTACGACAGCTTCCCGGTGCCCGCCCGGTACGCCCACCCCATTGTCCTCCAGCGGATGATCCGCGTCCTGGAAGAAGGCCGGGCCGTCCATCTGCCCGAGGCTCTGGAGGCCGTCAAGCAGGAGCTGAAATCCCTGAACTCGGACGTGGAAGTGGACCAGGAGGAGTACGACGAAGTGGTGGCCATCAAGCCCATGTTCCTGAACGAAAATTATCGCTGAGCCTTTTCCTTCAAAAATCCAACCCCCGGGCCGTCTGGTCCGGGGGTTGGGTTTTTATATGGCTTGGGCCCGGTTAGGGCGTTCTTTTTTCTGGACCAGGCCGGCGGCCCGGTTTCGCTTTCCTTCCCTTATTCGTCTATGTACTCCACCAGAATCACCCAGACCGAACCCTTTTTTCCGTTTCCATGGGTCACGCTGATGCTTGTCATGGTTTTAAGAAGTGTCCCGGTGTTAAAAGTTTCGTCTTCCGTAATGTCTTTCAAGGCCAGCGTTGCCACGCTGCCGGAGGACAGGTCCCCATTGTACACATAAAGATAGGCGTTCTGCCCCACCTCATTCATATCGCCCTGCTGCGTGGACATAATATAGGTTTCCGGGTCCTCCAGAATCATTTCCAGAAAAAGCGAGGCGGCCTCATCCAGAGCGGTACTGGAAGAGATCCGTTTATCCAGGTCCCGGCCCAGATTCAGCACCGCAATCATCTGATTGCACAGGCGGTCCCCTTCGGTCAAAACGGCTTCTTCGTCCTCCTCCTGGTCCGCCAACGGCGTCTCATTCGACTGGAGCAAATACTCGTTGGGAACCATCGTATAACCACAGCCGCCCAAAAACAACATCGACAAAACCCCTGCCAAAAGAATTCCGGCCAAAGATCTCTTTTTCGCTTGGATGCTGCACATAAAATGGACACTCCTTTCGATCACAGAAGGACAGCTTTGCAAAAAGCCGTCTTTTGAGGTTGATAAGCGGACATTTTATCTGAAAAGCCCGGCGTCTGCTTCGCCGGAACTTTGCATACAGCCTTTCAAATCGCGGAGCCGGAGGGCTGAAAGTGCAGCTCGATTGTCGCAAACTGTATCTTTTTTGCAGTGAAGTCGGCGTCTATATTGTCTATTTTCACCAAAATATAATATCATGTGCTCCGGGAACGGGTCAATAAAAATCCCGTCATTTTTTGTCAAAAAAGCGAAGTTCTATATTGTATCTAAAGCTTGAGATAATTTTATGTTGATTTAGCACAGGAAAGCGATACTTCGTTATTCCGGCAAAGGATTTCCATGCTGTGCGGTCAAAAATCTCTCCGGAACCTCGTCCGGAAGGTGTGTCCATCGCCGGTAAAATATGGTAGAATAAAGAAAACGCGCCGGGCCGCCGCAGGCGGGCAACACTTTACAGAAGGAGGGCACCCCATGTCCAATATCACCAAAAAAGCGCTGGAAACAGCCCTGAAAAAGCTGATGCTCCAGAAGCCGCTGGACAAAATCACCATCCGGGACATCACCGACGAGTGCGGCATCAGCCGGATGACCTTTTACTATCACTTCCAGGACATCTACGACCTGGTGGAATGGATCTGCATCGAGGACGCCACCGCGGCCCTCCAGGGGAAAAAGACCTGCGACACCTGGCAGGAGGGCCTGGCCCAGGTGTTTGAGGCGGTGCTGGAGAACAAGCCCTTTGTCCTCAACGCCTGCCGGTGCATCAGCCGGGAACAGATGGAGAATTTCCTGTTCAAAATAACCTATGGGCTGATCCGCGGGGTGGTGGATGAAAAGAGCGCCGGCGCCCCCGTCACCGAGGAACAAAAGGCTTTCATCGCGGATTTTTACAAGTACAGCTTTGTGGGGCTGATGCTGGACTGGATCAAGAAGGGAATGCACGCGGACTATCACGACCTGGTGCGGAACATCAGCCTGACAGCCCAGGGAGGCGTGGACAACGCCATCCGGAATTTTTCCAGAGCATGACCCTTACAAAGGGCCTCCGATGCACAAAAATCACTCATACGGGGTCCTTTGTAGATAGCGGGCAGAGTCGCGGTATGGTAAGATCATGCCATCCTCTAAACAAGCACCTGCAAGAAAGGATGGTTCTGCCATGACCAAGAAAATTTCTCCCCTGACCGCAGCGGCGCTGGGGGCAGCCGGAGCCGGCGCAGCCCTTGCCCTGACCCGCAAATATCAACAGAAAAACCACACCGCCGCAGCCCGTCCGGCTGTGCCGGCCAGCGGCTACCGCAACACCGAGCGGGGCAAACAGCACCCCAACAGCAAGGGGATTTACTATTCCAACGGAAACTATGAAGCATTCGCCCGGCCCGAAAAGCCTGCCGGCGTAGACGATAAAAACGCATGGATTGTGGGCAGCGGCCTGGCCTCTCTGGCGGCGGCCTGCTTCCTGGTGCGGGACGGCCAGATGCCCGGCTCCCACATCCACATTCTGGAAGCCATGGACGTGGCGGGCGGCGCCTGCGACGGCATCCTGGACCCCTCCCGCGGCTATGTGATGCGGGGCGGCCGGGAAATGGAAAACCATTTCGAGTGCCTGTGGGATCTGTTCCGGTCCATTCCCTCTCTGGACACCCCGGGGGCCTCGGTGCTGGATGAGTTCTACTGGCTCAACAAGCACGACCCCAACTATTCTCTCTGCCGGGCCACCGTCAACCGCGGCCAGGACGCCCACACCGACGGCCGGTTCAACCTGAGCCAGAAAGCCATCATGGAGATCGTCAAGCTGTTCATGACCCCCGACGAGGACCTCTACGACAAGACCATCGAGGACGTCTTTGACGACGAGGTGTTTGACTCCACCTTCTGGCTGTACTGGCGCACCATGTTCGCCTTTGAGAACTGGCACAGCGCCCTGGAGATGAAGCTGTATTTCCAGCGTTTCATCCACCACATCGCCGGCCTGCCCGACTTCAGCGCCCTCAAGTTCACCCGCTATAACCAGTACGAATCCCTGATCCTGCCCATGCAGAAGTATCTGGAGGAGGCCGGGGTGGACTTCCGCTTCGGCACCGAAGTGACCAACGTTCTGTTTGAGCACCGGGGCGGCAAAAAGATTGCCACCGCCATCGAGTGCCGTGTCAACGGCAAGGAACAGGGCATCCCCCTCACCGAGAAGGACCTGGTGTTTGTGACCAACGGCAGCTGCACCGAGGGCACCATCTACGGCGACCAGGACCACGCCCCCAACGGGGACGCCGAGGTCCGCACCAGCGGCTGCTGGAGCCTGTGGAAGAACATTGCCCGTCAGGACCCGTCCTTCGGCCACCCCGAAAAGTTCTGCTCCGACATCTCCCGGACCAACTGGGAATCGGCCACCATCACCACCCTGGACGACAAGATTCTCCCCTATATCTCGGCCATCTGCAAGCGGGACCCCCGCAGCGGCCAGGTGGTCACCGGCGGCATTGTCAGCTGCCAGGATTCCAAGTGGCTGATGAGCTGGACCATCAACCGTCAGGGCCAGTTCAAGGCCCAGGACCCCGAAAAGGTCTGCGTCTGGGTGTACGGCCTGTTCACCGACGTTCCCGGCGACTACGTCCACAAGCCCATGAAGGACTGCACCGGCCGCGAGATCACCGAGGAATGGCTGTACCATCTGGGCGTGCCGGTGGACCAGATTCCCCAGCTGGCCGCTGAAAGCGCCGTCTGCGTCCCCACCATGATGCCCTATATCACCGCTTTCTTCATGCCCCGGGCCAAGGGCGACCGTCCCGACGTGATTCCCGACGGCTGCGTCAACTTTGCTTTCCTGGGCCAGTTCGCCGATACCCCCCGGGATACCGTTTTCACCACCGAGTACTCGGTCCGCACCGCCATGGAGGCAGTCTACGGCCTGCTGGGCGTGGACCGCGGCGTCCCCGAGGTGTGGGGCAGCGTCTATGACATCCGCGCCCTGCTGGACAGCGCCGTCTGCCTGATGGACGGCCGTTCTCCGCTGGATGTGGCCCCCTTCTCGGCCGCCAAAAAGCCCCTGCTCCACTTCATCCAGGGCACCGTCCTGGAAAAGCTGCTGCGGGACCACGGCATTCTCCAGGAAACTCCCCAGCGCTGATTTCCTTTTACCGATTTCCTTTTACCATCTCCTCCTTCCAAGAGACCCGCATTGCAACAGGCAGACCCCGGACGCCCCCACAGGCGCCCGGGGTTTTGCTTTTGGATGGAAAAGCCGGGAAGGGATTGTAAAAGAGCCGAGAGTTTAGTATAATTTGTACAATAGTTGTTTTGTGCAAAGCGCGATTTTGTGCGCAGACTGCAAAGATAAATAAAGGAGGGTCTCCATGGCCTACGTCATGGCACTGGACGCCGGAACCACCTCCAACCGGTGCATCCTGTTCAACCAAGCGGGGGAAATGTGCAGCGTCGCCCAAAAGGAATTCACCCAGTACTTTCCCAAACCCGGCTGGGTGGAGCACGACGCCAACGAAATCTGGACCACCCAGCTGGGCGTGGCTCTGTCCGCCATGAACCAGATCGGCGCCACCGCCAAGGATATTGCCGCCATCGGCATCACCAATCAGCGGGAAACCACCATTGTGTGGGACCGGGACACCGGCGAGCCGGTGTATCACGCCATCGTGTGGCAGTGCCGGCGGACCAGCGCCTACTGCGACGAGCTGAAAGCCCGGGGCCTGACCGAGAAGTTCCGTCAAAAGACCGGCCTGGTCATCGACGCCTATTTCTCCGGCACCAAGCTGAAATGGATTCTGGACAACGTCCCTGGCGCCCGGGAAAAGGCCGAGGCCGGACAGCTTTTGTTCGGCACGGTGGAAACCTGGCTGATCTGGAAGCTCACCTGCGGCAAAATCCACGTCACCGACTATTCCAACGCCAGCCGCACCATGCTGTTCAACATCCACACCCTGGACTGGGACGACGAGATCCTGGCCGAGCTGAACATCCCCCGGTGCATGCTGCCCCAGCCCATGCCCTCCAGCCAGTTTTACGACTACGCCGACCCCATGCACTTCGGCGGAGCCATCAAGATCGCCGGAGCCGCCGGCGACCAGCAGGCCGCCCTGTTCGGCCAGACCTGCTTTGCCCCCGGCGACGCCAAAAACACCTTCGGCACCGGCGGCTTCATGCTGATGAACACCGGCAGCCGCCCGGTGTTCTCCCAGAACGGCCTGGTCACCACCATTGCCTGGGGCATCAACGGCACCGTCAGCTACGCTCTGGAGGGTTCCATCTTTGTGGCCGGTGCCGCCATCCAGTGGCTGCGGGACGAGCTGCGCCTGCTGGAAGAGGCCCGGGACTCGGAATACATGGCCAACAAGGTCCCCGACACCAACGGCTGCTATGTGGTGCCGGCCTTCACCGGCCTGGGCGCCCCCCACTGGGACCAGTACGCCCGGGGCACCATTGTGGGCCTGACCCGGGGCTGCAACAAGTACCATATCATCCGGGCCACCCTGGACAGCCTGTGCTATCAGGTCAACGATGTCCTTCACGCCATGGAGGCGGACTCGGGCATCCCCATGACCAGCCTGCGGGTGGACGGCGGAGCCTCCGCCAACAATTACCTGCTCCAAACCATGGCCGACATCAGCAACGTGCCGGTTCTCCGGCCCCGCTGCCTGGAAACCACCGCCCTGGGCGCCGCCTACCTGGCGGGTCTGGCGGTGGGCTACTGGTCCTCCCCCCAGGAGGTGGCCAAGAACTGGTCGGTGGACTGCACCTTCCGTCCCAATATCCCCGAAGAACAGCGGGCCAAGCGCCTGCGGGGCTGGAACAAAGCTGTCCGCTGCGCCTACCACTGGGCCCTGGACGAGGAATAAACTCAATTTTGTCATTTGAAACCGGACCGCCTGCCATGCCTCATCGATCATCCACCATGCTCTATCGACCCGGGAGAACATATCCATGGATTTAAGGAACAATTTATTCAGATATGCCACTAGCGAACTATCTCAGGATGCCTTTCTGTGCTGGCTGGCATCCTTTGCGCTGGAAGATGCCAAACCGGACCGGGCACTTCAAGCCTGCGCGCATGAGTTGTTGGAATGTTTTGTTCCATCCTTGAAAGATTCTCCCTTTGCTGTTATGGATATAGAGCGTCAAGTCGGTCATATCGATGTTTTGCTGACGGTGGTTTCCCGCGACCGGACTTACAAAATCATCGTGGAAGACAAAACCTTTACCAGCGAGCATGACAACCAGCTGCAGCGCTATCTGATTCAGGGACAAAACACCTGGCCGGACTGCACTGTCTGCGGTGTGTATTATAAAATGGGCTTTCAGTCTGATTTGTCCCATGTCAAGGCAGCCGGCTACCAAATTGTCACCCGGGAGCAGATGCTGAACCTTATGGCAAAATATAGAGATCAGACCACGAATCCTATTTTTCTGGATTATTACAACTGGTGGAGCGAATACCACCGACAGACGCTCCTTTATCAACAGCTTCCTCTCGCCCGGTGGAACTCACAGCAAATCCTTGGTTTCTACCATTTCCTACAGACCGGTGGTTTTGCCGCAGATCACCATGTGTGGATGGGATATGGCTATGTCTCCAATCCAAAAGGTGGTTTTGAAGGTCTTTGGATGGGATTACACGACAACCAGTTTATCCTTCTGGATGTTTCCTGTTCCCTTTATCTGCAAATCGAACCTCAATGGAATACTGAGCGTCAAGAACAAACCTTCCCCATTTGTCTGAAACTTTCCCTGGACGAAATCAAAAGCACATCTGTTTCCGCCAAAACAATTCGAGATGCTCTTATCTATGATTCACCTGGACGCTACTGCCTGATTGACTTCCAATTTCAACGGCCTGCCCGGATGAGAAGCGGCAAACATATAACCATCGGCGAATACACCCGGCCCTCCGGTGAAACAGCCGCGCAGTTTCAGGATACGCTGGCAGCTGCAATCAACGACTATCGCAGCTTTTTGCAGAAAGTACAATCATTGGCCCCATAAGCCTCCAACTACATCTGCGTTTGTCTCTTAATCCACCACAAAAGAGGCTGTTGCTTAACTTTTGTTTTGCAACAGCCTCTTGTTTTCTTGTTTTTACTTTTGTCTCCGGCATAAACGCAGGGCCCGGCCCACAGCCAGAACGGTCATCAGGGGCATCATCCCCCACCAGGGCAGCAGCTGGCTGGCCGCCAGAAAGGTCCCCGCCAGCAGCAGGTCCCGCCGGTCATAGCCCCGGCCGGGCAGGTCCAGCGCCCGGTGCAGGGCCCGGTCGGCCAAAACACTGCGGAGAGCAATGGCCGCCACCATCCCGTACACCACCCAGAGGATTTCATCCATCACCCAGGCCCCTGCCAGCGCAAAGCCCAGGCTCACCAGGATGGTGACCAGGTTGATGTGCAGCAGCTGGTTCTGGCGGTTCAAAACCTTCAGGAAAGTGTTGCCCAGCAGGTTCATCTTGCAGTCAAAATAGCAGATGGGCAGCACCAGGGCCAGATATTCCAGGCTCTCCCGGTAGTCCGGCAGCCACAGCTCCAGCAGAGCCCGGCCGGGCAGATACAGCACATACATCCAGGGCAGCAGCAGATACAGCCCGTCCTCCAGCTTTTGGCTGTAGGCGGCCAGCTCCTGCCCCGACACCCGCCGCAGGGCCGGAAACAGCACCATGCTGATCTGGGACAGGAAGGTCAGCGCAAAATTGATGAGGGTCAACGAGAAGGAAATCTGCCCGAAGGCCAGCACTCCCCACCGCCAGTCCACCACCTGACGCCCCACCCCCAGCACCAGCATAGCGCAGAGGTTGGAGAGCATCAGGCTCAGACCCACGGCGGCGCTGCGGCGGCACTCCGCCGCCCCCAGACGCAGATCCAGCCGCGCGCCCCGGAACTCCCCCCGGATGCGCACCGCCAGATAGGCCAGTCCCAGCCCGCAGGCCCCGATGTAGAGGGGTATCAGGGCAAAGACCCCCGCCGCCCCGGCGGCCAGCAGGAGGCATTGTCCCCCCAGATACACCAGTTTGTTCAGGATCAGGGAGCGGGAATAGACGTCCGTCTCTCCCCGGGCCTGAAAGAGATAGCCCAGATGGTTGTGGCAGGAGTAGAGCCAGAAATACATCAGCACCGCCAGCAGGATGGCCCGGCGGCGCAGGTCCGCCACCGCCAGAGAAACCACCCCGCCGAGAGCTGCCGCCAGCACCAGCTGGAAGGCCGCCCCCACCCAGAACTGACTGCGCAGGACGGCGGGGTCCAGTTCTTCCCGGGTTTTGCCGCCCCAGCGCAGATACACCCCGTCGTTGAGACCCAGAGCCAGACAGGGTATGTAGGTGGCGTAAAACACAAAGAGCTGCCACCAGCTGAAATCCTCCGCCCCCAGCACCCGGGGCAAAATCAGGTTGGTGACGCTGCCCACCGCCAGGGCCACCCCCTGGGCAGCGAAGGCGTAGGAGAAATTCCGTTTCAGAGAGGATTCCTGCATGGCGCGTCCCCTTTCTTTCGGATCAGGAGAAGGTAGAGGAAAACCAGCAGCCCCAGCCGGATTCCAAAGCCAAAGGACACCACGCTGGCGAAAAAGGAATTGGAAATGGGGTAAAACACCACGCAGTAATACACCATGGCCCAGACCAGAATGCCCAGATGAGACCGGCGCTTTTTCTGGTACTCATAGTAGAAGCAGAACACCACCGAAAAGACGGTGTGCACCAGGTACATTCCTACCATGCCGAAGTCGTAGTGATAGTCCCGCAGGGCGGTGTAGATGTTGCCCACCGACACGCCGCCGCTCTGGCGGAATTCGTGGTGGATGTAGTAATAGGGGATGTCCAGCAGCCCCAGCTTCCGCAGGCCGTTGTTGAGGGCGTAGAAGGTCTCCTTGCCCCAGATGCCGGAGGGCGCGGGCGGGTCTTTCAGATAGAGGTCCAGACCCGGAATGCCTCCGCCGGCGTAGTGGGTGATGTACTCCACCACCGTCTGGTCCGACTGGCGGCCCACCAGGGCCTTGACGGCGTAAAAGCCATAGAGGACCGCCAGCGCCGCCATCATGACCCAGAACAGGGTTTTCAGCCGGACCCCGCGGGGCCCGCCCGAGCGCAGCATATACCACAGCACCGCCCCGGCCACCACCATGGTCATGGCCGAAAACCGCCCGCCGGTCAGCAGGCTCACCGCCACACAGGCGGCCAGCACAGCGGCGTTCAAGGCTAGATGCAGCCTGCCCAGACGGCGGCCAAACCAGATCAGATGAAACAGATACAGAAAGGCGATCACCGCCGAGGCATTCAGCATCTGGCGGACCCAGCCGGGCAGCTGGTCGGCCAGATCGACGCCGTAGGCGTTTTTGGCCCGGAAAATCACCATGGCGCTGGCGAAGGACCCGCCTCCGCCGATCCGGCGGATCTGGGCCAGCATCACCACCAGCACCACCCCCAGGGCGGCCAGCAGGCCCGCCGACACCCACACCGGGATAGGGGTGGCCCGTCCGCTCCAGGGCTGGACCCGCACCCGCTGAAAACACCCGTGGGCCCAGATGTTCACCCCCACCGTGATGGACAGGGCGCTCACAATCACCCCCACCGTCCGAGGGGCCAGGTCCAGCTGCCAGTAAGACGCATTGTAGAGGGCGCTGGCACAGCTGAAGACAAAGGCCAGACACAGCATGGTGCCGGGGGCAAAGAAGTCCCGGCCGCACAGGCCGTAGCTCACCAGGGTGAGCAGCACCAGGGCGGCAAGCAAAAGATAGATCATGGTCCTTCCCTCCGGTTTTCAGGTAGCAAAGCGGTCCACCCAGGCTTTCAGGCCGTAGGCGTCCCGGCAGGCCTCGTCCGGCCCCTGCCATGGCCGGGCCAGAAATTCCCCCAGAGCGCCGGGGTCGTCCTGGCCCCAGACAAAGACCCATCCCGGGTGGTAGAAGTCCCGGGTCTTGATGTCGGGGCTGGTGGTCAGCAGTTTTTTGCGGTAGAACAAAGCCTCCAGAGGCCGCAGGGTCAGCCCTGCCTGGCCGGCGCAGGGGCAGTCCACCACCACCCGGGAGGCGGCGATTTCCGCCACAATCTCCCGGTAGGACAGCCGGGGGCTGTTGACCCCCACAATGCAGAACCGGGTCCGGCATCCGGCCTTTTGCAGGGCCTGTTCCATCTGGGCCAGCAGCGGGCCGCGGCCCTTGTCCTGTCCCACAAAAAACACGTCCTGCCGGATGGCCTGAGGCCCGCCGGAGTCCCGCGGGATATAAAACTGAGGATTGTACCGCATTCCATAGGCGGCGCAGTCCGCCGGGTCAAAGGACCACACTTCACAGGCCGACCGGTCCAGGACGTCGGGGGAAAGGGTGGCCGCCACAGGGTTGCGGTACCAGACAATCACCCGCTTGCGGGGGTAACGCTGTTTGAGATACCGCACCACGTTGGGGGTGTTCCCCGCGTCGGCCAGGACGATGGTGTCGTAGTCCCCGGCCGCGCGGGTCCAGTCCCCCAGCCAGAGTTCCCGGCCCGGCAGGTCCAACGAGAGATGCGCCTTGCGGGCCGCCCGGATGGCCCGGCCGGTCCACTGTCCTCTCAGCATGGGCAGAAAAAGGATGCCGTCCCGCTCAGCGCCGTCCAGGCCGTACTGCTCATAGAGGCTGTCAATCAGGACAAGGGTTTTGGGTTGTGTCATCATGGAGAAACCTCTGGTAAAACTCGTTTCTGGCCCGGTCCAGGGTCCGGCATTCAAAGGCGCGGGCCGCCTCCAGGCTGCGCCGGGCCTCGGCGGCCCGGACGCCGGGGTCGGCCAGCAGTTCCAGGACGGCGGCAATCCCCGCCGGGTCCCGCCGCCCAAAGAGGCAGGCCGGGCTGGCCAGCTCGGGGTTTCCTCCCACCCGGCTGCAGGCCACCGGCACCGCCCGGCTCATGGCCTCCGCAATGGACCGGCACAGCCCCTCGCTGTCGCTGGGGTGGACGTAGATGTCCAGCCCGTCGTACCAGCTGTCCATCCGCTCCCGGGGCAGGCTGCCCAGGATTTCCACCTGGTCCGCCACCCCCAGCTTTTGGGCCAGGGCCAGCAGTTCCCTGCCCGACCCGGCCCCCGCCAGCTGATAGCGGAAGCGGGTGTTCCCCTTCCGCCGCAGCAGGGCCAGGGCTTCTATTATCCACCGCTGGCCCTTAAAGGCCACGTCCAGAAAGCCCGCGGTGCCCAGCACCAGGGTGTCCTGCCCGGCCTGGATTTTCTCCAGCCGGGCCGCCAGCACCTTTTCGTCCAGCGGGGCCAGTTCCACGTCGGAACAGCCCAGACTCCGGCCGCGGCAGGGATACCGCTTTTGGAGGGCCTGCCGGGTCACATACACTGCCCAGGGGGCTCGCCGGACCAAAGCCCGGCACCGCAGTTCCCGCCAGGGGGCAAGCATCTTGCCCCGGAGGCTGTGGTACCAGCTGCCCTCCCAGGCAAAGCCGGTCACCTCCACCAGGTAAGGCCGCCGGTACCGCCGGCAGCAGGCCAACGCGGTGTTGGTGTAAAAGTTCCCCGGCGAGCGGACAATCACCCGGTCGGCCTCCCGGACTGCCTGGGCGATGGCCCGCCGCACCTGGCGGCGACAGCGGGGGGTCAGCAGCCGGGTTCCCGGGCGGTAGAGGTCGGGCAGGGCCAGACAGGTCATAAGGCTGGTGTCGCAGCGGTTGAACCGCTCCATGGCCTCCCGGGGCGGATAGACTTTGTCCTCCCGCCGCAGCAGCACCGTCAGATCCCCCCATTCCCGATACCGCGCCCACACCGCCTCACTGAAATTGGAGTCGGTGTACAGGCCCCCGTCGGCGTCGTATTTCCACCGGGACCCGCCCTGCACAAACAGGATCTTCACAGGGCCCGTCCTTTCTGCTCGGTCCGGTAAGCCCGGTACAGCTCCTCGATGTAGTCGGGGTCAAACATCCGCCTTTTCTCCGGGTTCATCCCCACCAGAATCTCATCCATCTCCCGGGCGGTGAGGGTCTTTTTACCCTCCAAATAACTGCCGTAGTCGGGGTGGGCCTGATGGGACGCCGACAGGTAATGGGCCGCCGAATACCCCCAGGGATTCTGTCGGTAAAAGTCCAGCACCACCCCGTCCAGAATGTCCAGCAGGGGGCCCATCCGGTAGGAGGCCCCGGCACGGTCGTTGAGATAGCGGGCAAACAGCTCGGTGTTCAGGTTTCCGGCGCCCCGGCCCATGCCGTAGACCGAGCTGTCCACAATCAGATCCCGGGGGCTGTTCTGCTCCACCAGGGCCTGGGCGTTGGCAAAGGCCAGCTGCAAATTGTTGTGGGGGTGGAAGCCGATCCGCACCGCCGGGTCCAGATGGGTTTCCGCCAGCCGGAACAGCCGCAGCAGGTCGCCCCGCTGAAGGGTGCCGAAGCTGTCCACGATGTAAAAGGCATAGGGCTGCAGCGCATTGACCCGGGCGATCAGGTCCAGAAATTCCCCTTCGGTGTAGCTCACCGACACCATGGGCTGGACAAACACCTGATACCCCTTCTCCCGGACGGTGCGGCAGGCCTCCAGCGCAGCCCGCCGGTCCTTTTTGTGGAAGGCCACCCGGATGCCCTGGATGGGGACCTCCGCCTGGGGCGGCAGCCGGCTGAAATCGTATTTGCCGTAGTCGGCCAGTGCCACATACCGGGCCCGGCCGGCAGCCCGGCCCCGGGGCAGAACGGCCCCGATCTGTTCCGGATGGGTGAAGCGGGTGACGTCGGGGTGATGGAGCACCCCGTCCAGCAGAAAGCCGCACTCGATGATTTCCACCCCGGCGGCCGCCAGCCCGGCGGTGATCCGGCGCTGGTTGTCCAGCCCGAAACGGCAGTCGTTGCAGTAGCCTCCGTCCCGGAGGGTGCAGTCCAGCATCTGAATGGTTCCCATCTCACTCCACCCCCTGTCCCGGCAGATAGCCGCAGCGGTAGAGGGCGTCGGCGATGCGGAAATCCTCCGCCTCGTCGATGTCCACCGCCTCGATCTGGCTCACTTCCACCAGATAAGGCCGCTGGCCCACCCGGCGGCCCATCTGGGTAATGACCTCCCGGGTGTAGATGTAAAAGCCGCTGGTCTCCTGATAGAGGGGCGGCAGGTCCTGGGTGCGGGGGATGCAGGCGGGATCATAGTTCCAGGGCCGGCCGTCCTTCCACAGGAAGTCCTGGACTTTCCGGGCCGCAAAGGCCGAGTCGTATTCCCCGCTGCGGACGGCTTCCAGCCCTCTGCGGAGGGACGCCGCCCCGATGAATGGGGCGGTGGCGTGGGTCATCAGGTAGCAGCCGGCCTCCACATCCCGGGCAAAGGCGGCCAGAACCTGGGTCATGCTGGCGGTGTCCCGGTCCAGGTCGGGGGACCGGCGCAGAAACTCCACCCCCGGCGGCAGAAAGGTCTGGATGTCCGGGTCGCTGCAATAGACGTAGACCCGGTCCAGCTCGGGCAGGGTCAGCAGGGTGGACAGGACATACCAGCACAGGGGTTTGCCCCCGGTGAAGGGTCTGGTGTTTTTATGGGGAAGGCGGCGGTTGTTCCGCTTGATGGGGACAACGGCAACGGTGGTCATAGGCAAAGGTTCTCCTTTCAGACGATTTCTTCCAGCGGGACGCGGGGATACACCTCCAGCATCCCGCCCCGGGTACAGTTGACGACCCGGACGCCCCGGGCCTGGGCGAACCGCCGGAAGGCGGCGTGGGCCTGCAGCATTTTATCCCCCATGACGGCGGCCTTGGGGTCATGGTAGCCGTAGGGCAGAAAATGGCTTTTGGGCTGGTTGTAATTGCAGTCACACCCCAGCAGGTAAATTTCCCGAAAGCCCATATAGCAGGCCATCTGCAAAGCCGAGAAGGTCACCGAATAGCCATCGCAGACGCAGCTGTAGCAGTCCTCCGAAAAGCGAAACTCCCCCCAGCCCTTCCAGTGGAACATCTTGTGGTCCAGCTCATGGAGGGGAAACGCCCGGAACCGCTCCGGCACCGGGTAAGCCGCTGCAATCTGCCCGCTGACCCAAATTTCGGGCAGCTGGCTGCCCGCGTCCCCGGCCAGCAGGGGCGCCAGCTTCTGGTAGACATACCAGTCCTGTATCATGTAGACATCCGGCCGCCAGGCGGTGTTCTCCCAGGCCAGCAGACAGGAATTCATGCTGAAACTGTACTCCCCCCGGATGCGGTCCAGATCCTCCATGGTGAGGCTGGGGCCGGTGGCCACCACAAAGCACCGCTGCCCTGCAAAGCGGCCCCGCTGTTTCAATATCCACTCATACCGGGGGTCGTGGGCTCCGGCGCGGCGGGCGTCCGCCTGCCGCTGGGCCTGCCGGTATTGGGCCGCCAGCACCGGCCAGGCCGCCACCCGGGCGGCGGCGTCCAGAAGGGGGTTTTGTTTGGCTTTTTGCAGCAGGGTCTGCTCCCTCATGACTGCCTCCTTCCCCGGCGGTTCAGCCGGTGCACTTCTCGTAAATCTTCTGGTAGGCCCGGGCCATGGACTGGGCGTTGTAGATCTCCAGAATTTCCCGCCGGGCCTGCTGGATCAGCGGGCCGGTCCGGCGCTGCTGGGCCTGCCGGATGGCCCGGACATAGTCCTCCACCTCATGGCAGACAAAGCCGTTTTCCCCGGTGCGGATGACGTCCCCGCCGGCGGCGTCGCTGACCACACAGGTTTTCTCCAGATACATGGATTCCAGCAGGCTCATGGGCAGCCCCTCCCACCGGGAGGTGAGGAGAAATACATCCCCCTCCATGGCCCGGCGGAGGGCTTCTTCCCGGCCCACCCAGCCGGTGACTTCAATGTTGGGGGCGGTGAGGCGGTCCCGCAGCTCCCCATCCCCCACCCAGACAAACCGCAGGTCGGGCATGGCCCGGGCGATTGCCTCAAACCGTTCGGGGCCCTTCTGGGTGCAGATGCGGCCCAGGGTGTAGACGGTGAAGGGCCGGCCGGACCGGGCGGAGGGCTGGACCTGATTCATCATGTGGTGCAGCTCCTCCACATCGATGCCGTTGGGGACCCAGGCGGACCGCCGGGTCAGCCGGAGGCTCTCCCGGTGTTCCCCCGCCCCGCAGCTGATGGTGGTGCACCGCCGCCGGGCGCAGACTGCCTCGATGGTGCGGTAGAGTTCCCGCTTGAGGGGGCTGCAGTCCTCCATCAAAAAGCTGTAGCCGTGGGGGGTGTAAAAGAGCGGGGTTTTCTTTCCGCTCCAGGCCAGGCGGCCCAGGGCCCCGGCCTTGCTGCTGTGGAGGTGGATCAGGTCGGGCCGGATGGCCCGGGCCAGGCGCCGCAGCTCCCGCAGGGCTTCCAGGTCCCGGGCGGGGCGGATCTCCCGGCAAAAGCTCTCCACCTCCACCAGATGAATCCGCCGGTCAAACCGCGCCCGGAAGTCGGGCGGGGTCTCAGGCCGCAGCCCATAGGCGAGATAGAGGTCGTACGCCTCCGCCAGCCGGTTGGCCAGCTCCACCACATAGGTAAAGACGCCGCCGCCCATGGCCTCCACGACCCAGAGAAGTTTTTTCTGCATGGTATTTCTCCTTTCAGGCGCCGTACATCCGCAGCACCGCGCCCACGGTGCGGAAGAGAATCTTCCAGTCCTGGCAAAAGCTCCGCTCCTGTATGTATTGGAGGTCCAGCTCCACCCACTGGGCAAAGCTGAGTTGGTTGCGGTGGGGAGCAATCTGCCAGTAGCAGGTGAGCCCGGGGGTCACATAGAGGCGCTGGCGCTCATAGTCGGTGTACTGGGCCGCCTCCCGGGGCAGGGCCGGCCGGGGCCCCACAAGGCTCATGTCGCTTTTCAGGACGTTCACCAGCTGGGGCAGCTCGTCCAGGCCGGTCCGCCGCAGAAACCGCCCCACCCGGGTGATGCGGGGGTCGTCCCGTATCTTAAAGACCGGGCCGTCCATCTCGTTCTGGTCCAGCACCTCGTTCAGCCGGGCCTCGGCCCCCGGCACCATGGACCGGAACTTGTAAAACCGGAAAATCCTTCCGTCCCGGCCCACCCGGTCCTGGACGAAAATGGGGCTGGCTCCCGGGCTGTCCAGCCAAATCACCAGAGCCACCGCCCCCATCAGGGGCCACAGCACCGCCAGGGCCCCCGCCGATAAAATCACATCCTGGGTCCGGCGGCCCATCCAATACCGGCGCTTGCTGTCCAGCACCTGGCGCCGGTCCAGCCAGCGGCCGCCGGGCGGCGGGGCCGGCATCCTCTGCGCGGAAAATTCTTTGTCTGTCCTGGGTGTCACAGCACTCCCCCCTTTTCCTTTCTCTGCCGAATCTGGCAAAATCCTGCAAAAGGAAGAAGGCTGCCCTCCCCCGCGCCGTCCGCGGTGAGAAAGCAGCCTTCGATGTCCTTTTCATCGGGACAGTGCCTCAGGGCCGGCTGACCGCGCCCCGGGGCGCCGCCCTCAACATCAAGCCTGGGCGCGGGCCATCAGCATGACCGGGCCGGAGGTGGTAACGGACAGATAGACGGCGCCGCCCGACACGCGGACCGGCACAATGCGGGAGTTGCCGGCGCGGTCCCAGCAGATGGCCACCATCTGGGTGCCGTCGGTGACGCCGGGCACGGCGATGGCCACATCCACGCTGCCGCCCTGGGCGATGGCATTGGCGGCGCCCAGCGAGGCGGCAATGTCATACAGGGCGATGGGGCTGTAGCTGTCGGCCGAAGCGCCCACCGTGGACTCAAAGGCGGCCGCTGCCGCAGGGGCCGTGGCGGCCAGCAGGCCGCTGACCGACTCCGCCTCGGTGACCTTCTGATACAGGCTGTTCAGCTGGCCGTTGGCGGCGTAGGACAGGCCGCTGGAGGTGGCCTGGCCCGACAGCTGCTGTGCCGACAGGCCGGTGGCGTTCAGGGCAGCGTTGGCGGCCAGGGTGGCCGACACCGGGGTCACCTGGATGATGACATCCTGCGAGGACTCCACCTGCACCGCCGAGCCGGTGGCCGGGTCGATGGACGGCTTCGAGGAGACGGTGATGGACGTGCCGGTACTGGTGGAGACGGAAGGCTGGGTGACCCCCACCTCGCTCTGGGTGCGGCTGGGATACCACTCCACCGCCAGCACCTGGCTGCCCATGGCCACGGCAATGGCTGCCGCCACCGATGCGCTGGCCAGATTTCGGACCAACTTGTTGTTCATGATTTACGTACCTCCATTGGGTGATTTATTGTGCGAATGACCCCGGCCGTAGCCGTAGTCACTGCTACCGTAATAACGCTGGTAGTAGGCGCTGGCCCGGCTGCCGGTGTCGGCCCGGTTGAGAACCATCCCCAGCAGGGGGGTCTCGGTCCGTTTGAGCAGCTGGGCCGAGTGCTCCACCAGCTTGCGGGGGGTGCTGCCGCTGCGCACCACCAGGACGCTGCCGTCGCAGTGGCGGGCGATGTTCAAGCCGTCCGCCACGCTGCACAGGGGCGGCGTGTCAATCAGTATGTAGGCAAAGCGCTGGGCGCAGTACTCCACCATCCGGGCAAACTGAGGGCTTTCCAGCAGGATGGTGGGGTTGGCGATGGTGGACGCCACCGGGATCATATAACCATTAGGAATATTGGTCTTGTAGATCACTTCCTGGATCTCCGCTTTGCCCGCCAGATAGTGGGCGGCGCTGAGGAGTTTTTCCTGGTTGGCGCTGCGGATGCCGTACTTGCGGCGCATTTCCGAGTTGCGGAAGTCGCAGTCGATGAGGAGCACCGGCGTCCCCACCAGGGCCATCTGCCGCCACAGCTGGATGGTCAGAAAGCTCTTGCCCTCGTTGGGGACGCTGCTGGTCATCATGACGGTGCGAATCCCGTCGCCGCAAAAGCCCAGATTGATCCGCAGCTGGTTGAGGGCCTCGGCCGCCGCAAAGGGCAGCTCGGGCATGGAATGGATTTTCAGCTCTTTCATATCGCTTCCTTTCGTCGGAACCATCTCCGCTTGGCTCCGGCTTCCCCGGGCTCCGACTCGGGGATGGTGGCCAGCGGCTGCACCCCAAAGTGGCGGGCCATGTCGTCGGGGGTCACAAAGGTATCGTTCAGCAGATGACGGCCCAGCAGCACCCCGCAGCACAGCACAGCGCCCAGTACTCCGCCCAGCAGCAGGTTGTACAGGTAGCTGGGGCTGGCCTTTTGGGTGGGGACGATGGCCTCCTCCACCAGGTTGGGCTCCTGGGTCTCCATGATCTGGGGCAGGTACACCCGGGCCAGGGACACCAGCTCATTGGCGATGGAGGCGGCCTGATGGGGGTCGGGGCTGGAGACGGTGATCTTGAGGATGCGGGTGTCGGATGCGTTGGTGATGCGGATCATCTCCTCCAGGTCCCGGGTGGTCATCCCCTCCAGGTCCAGACGGTCGATGACATCCTCCAGCAAAGGGCGGCTGCGCATCAGTTCCTGATAGTCCGCCGTCAGCTGGGAGCCGATCTGCAGGTCGGTGAGGTTGACCACCGAGTTGTTGGAGGCGGACACAATGTACAAACTGGAGGTGGCTTCGTACAGCGGGGTGATGAAAAACCGGGTGATGACCAGGGCGGCGGCCGCGCCGGCGGCCAGACAGCCCAGAATCACCCAGATGTGCCCCCACAGCAGATAGAACAGCTCCACCAGGTCGATTTCCTCCCGGGGAGCGCCCCATGCCGCCGGGGCTTCGTTGAGGGCTTCGTGATGTTCCATAACGCGCAATGTCTCCTGAATCTCAGATTTCCTGATAGAACAGCTGCAGAATGGTCTTTTGCAGGCTGTCCTCGTCCAGATAGTAGGCCCAGTATCCGTCCTCCACCGTGTTTTCGCCGTCGATGGTCAGTACCGGCAGCTGGGCATACTGCTGCAGGCGGCCGGCAATCTGGGCCGCCCGTCCGCTGGGAATATCGGTGATGATATAGTCGGCCGCCTCCTCATAGGCCTCCACCACAAAGGAGGGGTCCATCTGGCGTGCCTTCTCCTCAAAGGCCCGGAGGAACTGGCGCTGACGCTCCATGCGGGCCAGATTGGTCTGGTCGTCCACGTTCTGGCGGGTGTGGACGTATTCCAGGGCCTGTTCCCCGTTGAGGGTGAGGGTCTGGCCCTCCACCAGGGTGGGGTCCACCGCCGACAGGTCCGAGGTGACCGTCAGGGTCACCCCGCCCACCAGGTCCACCAGCATCCCCACGCCCCCCATGGTGAGGGACACATACCCGTCGATGGGCTGGTCCCCCAGCAGCATGGACACCGCCCGGACGTTGTTCTCGCAGCTCTGTTCCCGGCCGTTGCCGTAGGCGTGGGCCAGGGCGATCTGCTGGCGGATGGTATAGGGTACGGTGCCCATCATGCTCAGCACCGGCACCTCCACTATGCTGTCCCGGTTGATCTGGAGCATCTGCCAGGTGCGGGCATCGTGGTCCAGCACCAGCAGAATCTGGGCGTCGGCCTGGCCGCCGGCAATATAGCTCTGGGTGCCCACCGCCTTGCCCATCACGTCGATGCCCAGAAACAGATAGCTCTCCACATTCTTTTTCTGGCGGTAGGTGCGGCCCTCCACCGTCATCTCCTCCAGATAGACGGGGGTGCGGTGGTCGCTGCCGGTGCCCCCGGCCGGGGCGGCGGCATCCGCCTGGTCCCAGCGCTGGAGGGCATAGCCCCCGCAGCCTAGGGCAGCCAGCGCCAGGGCGGCCGCTCCCGCCGCCCGGCAAAAGTCCCGCCGGCTGACCCGGCGGTCACGGTAATCTTTCATGGATTTGCAGCACAGACAGCCGGCTGGAGCAGGGTTTCCGCGTTCCGGTCCAGCCGGGTCAAAAAGCCCGCCCCCAGTTTCTGGGCGGCTGTCCTTCTTCCTTCCTGGAGATTTGGCACCCGGTGGGTGAGATTGTGGCAGTCGCTGGCCATCAGAGGGAACCGGGCCTCCCGCAGCAGTTCCAACGCCAGACGGCGGGTCCGCCAGGACAAAAGCGCCCCGGCATTCACCTGCAAAGCCACCGGCAGCTGTTCCAGCTGGCGGATGCGTTCCCGGTTGCCCTTGAACCCGCAGAACCGCTCGGGGTGAGCCAGCACCACCCGAAAGCCCCGGTCCAGCACCAGAGCCGCCACCTCCTCCACCTGAAAGTCGTTCCAGATGGAGAAGGGCATTTCCAGCAAAAGGGTGCGGGTGCCCTGGATGCAGAGGCGGTCCAGGTCGGGGCATTCGCTGATCCCCGAGAAAAAGGCCGTCTCCGCCGCCGGCAGAAGCCAGGGCAGGTCCCGGGTGAGAACCGGCCGCAGGCTGTCCAGGGCCTCCTCCCGCCGCCGGCAGAAAGCGTCGATCTTCTCCCGGCTGGCGTAATAGTGGGAGGTACAGCATACGGTGCCGATGCCCTGTTCCGCCTGGCGGCGCAGCATCCCCAGCGAGACCGCCGTGTCGGGGCTGCCGTCGTCCATGCCGGGCAGAACATGACAGTGGATGTCCGCCAGCTTTTCCGTATCCATTGCAGCCCCTCCTTTCCTCTGGTATACTGGGCCTGTACTCCCGGCTTTTCCGCCTCCGGCGGGGGCCGGAAAGGATCTTCCATCTGGAAAATGAAAGCTCACCGCCTCAAAGTCCGGCTGCCGCCGGGCTTTTTTCGTTTGGCCTGCCCTTTATGGACCCCTTTGGGCTCCGGCCGGGCAGCGAAAAAATCCGGTTCATCTCCCGCCGCATCCGGCCCAGATTGGAGTGCACATAGCGTTTCAGGGTGATGTTGGCGTCGGTGTGGCCCAGAATCTCACTGAGGGTTTTGATGTCGCATCCCGCCTGCAGGCAGGTGGTGGCAAAGGTATGCCGCAGCAGGTGGGGGTGAACCTTCCGCACCGCCGCCCGCCGCAGATAACCCTGGATGCTCTTGCGGTAGCACCGGGGCTCCACCGGCCGGCCGGTATTCCCCGACAAAAACCAGCTATCGGCCCCGGCTTCCCTCCCCAGCCCGGCCAGCAAAGGCAGCAGGCTGCGGGGGATGGGGATTTCCCGGCCCGAGCTGCGGGTTTTGGGGGTCTGGATCACCAGCCGGGTGTGCCCGTCGGGGCCGTAAATCCGGCTCACCGTCCGGCGCACCGTCAAAAGGCCGGCTTCCAGATCAAAGTCCCCCCACTGCAGCCCGCAGACTTCCCCAATCCGCAGGCCCAGCTCCATCTGGAGCAGCAGCCCCACCCTGCGTGAGGTGGGGCGTTCCAGCACAAATTCCCGCACCCGGGCCTGTTCCGAGCTGGAAAGAGGCTGGGCGGCCCGGGGCTGGGCCTGAGGCAGCTTGACGCAGATTTCCATGGGGCGGATCAGCCGCAGATGGGCCGCATATTTGCAGATGCGGCGCAGCATCACCAGACATTCCCGGGCCGAGGAGGACCCCAGAGGCCGGTGGCTGCCGTCCGCCGGGTCCAGCACCCGCAGCATCCCCTGTTCCAGGGCCTGCTCGTCCAGGGACAGCAGTTCCGCCTCTCCAAAGACCGGCAGCAGATAGCGCTGGAGGGTGTAGCGGTAGTGGGCCAGGGTGGACTCCTTGACCCCGCATCCAATGGAAGCCAGCCACTGCCAGGCCAGCTGTCCAAACCGCATCCGCCGCCCCGACAGCTGATACAGCCCGCACTCGGCCTTTCGGCGGATCAGTTCCTGCCGGACTTCGGCGTAGCTGGAGCCGTATACCGACCCCCAAACGGCTTTCCGGTCGGGGGTGCGGGCTTTGATATACCGGCCCTCCCAGCGTCCGTCCTTTCGTCTGCGGATGTTTTCGCCATGTTTTGCCATTTCAGGACCCTCCTTCGGTCTGGGCTGTGCGCCCCTGCACAGAAAGCACAATTTGCCGGCGGCGCGGCGGCGGTTTTTGCGGCAGATTGTCCAGCGCAGGAAAATTCACGTCCCCAAATGGAAAATCCAGCCAAGTTTACCGTATTCCTTCCTATTGCAACCGCCCGGCCGGCATGATAGAATAGCAGGGCAATTGGCCCGGCTTTGAGCGTGGATCCTCCATTTTCCAGATGGAGGATCTTTTTCTTTCCCGCCCGGCTACAGTATGCCCCGTCCCGGCCCTCCTACATACCAGACCCTCGAAAACCGTTTTTTCCGCAAACAAAAAAAGCTGCTCCCCCATCTGCTTTCGCAGACAGGGGAACAGCTCTCGCTATCAAAAAAGTTACTCCAGAATTTCAGCGCACTTGCGCAGCCACTCGATCACCGGCAGGTGCTGGGGGCAGGCCCCTTCGCACTGGCCGCAGCCGATGCAGTCCGACGCCTTGCCCCGGCCTTCCACTGCCCGGGCGTAGGCCTCCCGGGCCTGGTCCGGCTCGTTGCGGGCCAGCTGCTTGTTGGCGGCGGCAAAGACCTTGGGAATAAAGATCTGGCGGGGGCAGCCGTCCACGCAGTAGCCGCAGCCGGTGCAGGGAATGGCAGCCGAATGGGCCAGAATCTGCCGGGCCCGGGCCACCGCGTCCCGCTCGGCCTGGTCCACCGGCCCGAACTGGGTGAAGGTGGCCAGGTTGTCCTCCATCTGGGCCAGGTTGGACATGCCCGACAGCACCGCCAGAACGCCGTCCAGGCTGGCGGCAAACCGCAGCGCCCAGGACGCATAGGACATGCCGGGCCGGGTCTGGTCAAACAGGTCCTTGATCTCCTGGGGCGGGTCGGCCAGAGCGCCGCCCTTCACCGGCTCCATGATGACGATCTGCTTGCCGTGGGCCCGGGCAATCCGGTAGTTTTCACCCGAGGTGACCTCGGGGTTATCCCAATCGGCATAGTTGATCTGGAGCTGAACGAAATCCACATCCGGATGTTCGGTGAGCAGCTTGTCCAGCAGGGCGGGGGTGCCGTGGAAGGAGAACCCATAGTGCCGAATGCGGCCTCTGGCCTTTTCCTCCTTCACAAAGTCCCACAGACCCCAGGCGTCGTATTTTTTGGCGTTGGAGTCCTGCAGGGCGTGGAGCAGGTAGTAGTCAAAGTATCCCGCGCCGGTGCGCTCCAGGCTCTGTTCCAGCTCACTGCGGGCGTCCGCCGCGTCCTTGGCCACCCGGGCGTTCAGCTTGGTGGCCAGGGTGTAGCTGTCCCGGGGATGGCGCTCCACCAGGGCTTTCCGGGTGGCTTCCTCGCTGCCCGGGTAGACATAAGCGGTGTCAAAGTAGGTAAAACCCGCCGCCAGGAAGGCGTCCACCATCCGGCTGGTCTGGGCCACGTCGATTTCCTCGCCCACCTTGGGCAGGCGCATCAGGCCAAACCCCAGAGGCGCATGGTTTGCCGCTGTGTTCATCTGTCTCATCCTTTCCATTGCCCCGCCGGGCCAGGCCGGCCGCGGGCTTTCTGGCATCAGTATAACACACCGGCCCCGGGATGGAAATGGGTTGGGGCAAAATGCGCGGCGAGAGCTTTTTCGGCTTTTTCGAGAAAAAGCCTGGCAAAAAGCTTTTCAGACCAGCGCCCGCCTGCGCGGGCGCTGTAACTTTCATTCAAGAGCGAAAAAAGGGCTGGGCCCCGAAAACCAGGGCCCGGCGCTTTTATGTGAATGGGAGAGAATGGCTTATTACTGGGGCTGCTTGCCAATATAGGCCAGGATGCCGCCGTCCACATACAGGATGTGGCCGTTGATGAAGTTGGAAGCATCCGAAGCCAGGAAGACAGCGGGTCCGCCCAAATCTTCAGCCTCGCCCCAGCGGCCGGCCGGAGTCTTGGCGATGATGAACTGGTCGAAGGGATGACGGCTGCCGTCGGGCTGGATCTCACGCAGGGGTGCGGTCTGCGGAGTGGCGATGTAGCCGGGTCCGATGCCGTTGCACTGGATGTTGTAAGCGCCGTACTCGGAGGCAATGTTCTTGGTCAGCATCTTCAGGCCGCCCTTGGCTGCTGCATAGG
>NZ_NFKB01000033.1:0-38823 GCF_002160175.1 Faecalibacterium sp. An192 | reverse complement strand
TCCTGAATGTGGCTGTATTTTCTGGGCATAGCAAAAACCTCCTGTAGTAGTTTTATTCTACCACAGGAGGCCTTCTTTTTTCATTGTCTACTTTTACTGGAGCGGTTCAATTTCAAGGGCGCTCTCTTTTTGTATTATAGAAGTAAGAGACAAAACGGGAGCAAATGAGGGCAGAAGGATACAATAATTTGGTAGTGATTCATAAAACAAGGGCACGTTGATAGGAGGTTTTGACGAAAATGCTTGAATGCTGTTGACAAGGCGATGCTTGCATTGTATTATTGCACCATGATACAAAACAATACATTGACGATGACGGGAAGCCCTCCCGGTGTTCGGTGGTGTATTGCGGCGTGATCTGATGCAGGCGCGCAGCATTCGATCGGAATTGAACATTCACCCGAAGTTATGCCTGAAGGAGGTATATTTCATGTTTTGGATCGAGCTACTCATCGTTCTGGTGATGATCTTCATCGGAACCCGCAAGGGCGGACCTTTCATGGCACTTGCCGGCGGTATCGGCATGTTTATCCTGACGTTCTTCCTGCACGTTTCTCCTTCTGACCCGCCCATCACCGTCATCCGCATCATGATCGCGGTTATTCTGGCGGCATCTGCAATGCAGGCTGCGGGCGGTCTGGACTACATGGTCCGGCTTGCCGAGAAGATCCTGCGGAAACACCCGGAGCACATCACCATCCTTGCTCCGGTCATCGCTTACATCTTCACCTTTATGTGCGGCACCGGCCACATCGTTTACAGCCTGCTGCCGGTCATCAATGAGATTGCCATGGATACGGGCATCCGGCCGGAGCGCCCCATCTCGGCTACCGTCGTCGCATCCCAGAATGCCATCACCGCCTGCCCCATCTCTGCGGCTACGGCAGGCATCCTCGGTCTGATGGTTTCCTACGGCAACATCAACCTGTTCAATCTGCTGCTGGTCTGTGTGCCCGCAACGCTGCTTGGCTCTGTGGCGGCAGGCATCTCTGTGCTGCACCACGGCAAGGAGCTGAGCGAAGACCCGGAGTATCTGGAGCGCGTCAAGCAGGGCCTTGTTAAAGATTACAAGCAGAATAAGGCGGAAGAGAAGCCCGTTACCGGCAAGGCAAAGACTGCCGTGGTGATCTTCCTGGTCGCAATGCTGGCGATCGTTACCTTCGGTGCAATTTCCGCTCTGCGTCCCACCTTTGCAGATGGCTCCCAGCTGGGCATGACCACCATCATTGAGATCTTCATGATGCTGGGTGCAGCTCTCATCGTTCTGGTCTGCAAGTTCAACAGCAGCACCATGCTGGATCAGCCCGTTTTCAAGACCGGTATGTTCGCCGTGGTGCTCGCCTACGGTCTGTGCTGGATGGTCAACACCTTCATCGACGATCAGGCTTCCTACATCTCCGATACCATGGGCGCGATCGCAAACCAGTATCCTTGGGTCTACATCGTTGCCGTGTTCATCGTCGCAGCGATCACCACCAGTCAGGCTTCCACGACCATGATCATGGTCCCCATCGGCATGGCCCTGAATCTGCCCGTCTACATCATCATCGCAGGCTGGGTGGCATGCAATGCCAACTATGTGATCCCTGCCTCCGGCCAGTGTGTCGCCGCCATCGGCTTTGACTCTGCCGGAACCACCAAGATCGGCAAATATGTGCTGAATCACAGTTATATGCTGCCCGGTCTGGTCATGTCTGTGGTGACGATCGTGGCTGCCCTCGCTTTGGGCATGCTCGTATTCTGACGCGATCCCCCTATTCGGCATATACATCTTTCTCCGGAAAGCAGCTACGCCCGGTCCCTCTGAGCCGCACACTGATGTGGACAGGCGGCCGGGCGTAGTTGTTTTCTGACAAACTCCGTCAGTCATTGTAAAGGAGATCTTCGTATGAAATTTGCACCGATGAATTACCACTATCTGCGCTACCCGCTCACAAAGTTTCTGGATAAAGTGGAGCGCTCTCCCTTCGACAGCATCGACCTGTACTGTTCGGCACCGCAGCTGAACCTGTTCGACCATCCCCTCTCCCATCTGCTGGAGCTGGATGGGGAGCTGCGCCGCCGTCATCTGACGGTCGCGGCAATGACCCCGGAAAACTGCGTCTATCCCGTCAACTTCTGCACACAGGACCGGATCACCCGGGAATCCAGCCTGCGGTACTATCAGCGCGCCATCGACACGGCAGAGTTTCTGGGCTGTCCCCGGGTGCAGATCAGCACCGGCTTCGGGTACTTTGATGCCCCCCGGGAGGAGGCGTGGAACAACTGCCGGGAATCTATGGCACAGCTTGCCGCCTACGCAGAACGCAAGCACGTCACCCTGCTGCTGGAAGAGCTGAAAAACACGACCACGAATGTCCTCATCACCAGCAGGGATATTGCAAGGATGCTGGATGAGATCGACTCTCCGGCCATCGTGGGCATGGTGGATATGGATCAGATGACGTATGCCGGCGAGACGGTGGCGGATTACTTTGCAAATCTGGGCAGCCGGATGCAGTATGTCCATTTCAATGACCGGGGACATACGGTACCCGGAGACGGAGATTTCCCCATGAAGGACTATTACGAGCAGATCAAGGCGCAGGGCTATGACGGCTGCTACTCCTTTGAGATCTGCGACCGGCGCTACTACATCGACCCGGACAAGGCCATTGACGATACCGTGGCGTGGATGCGCGCCAACACGCACGAACTGGATTGAAACGGAAGGATATAAAGGAGAGCAATACCATGTGGACTCAGGAAATGTTTGGTGTTGAAAAACCCATCATCGCGCTTTTGCATCTGGATGCCCTGCCCGGCGACCCGGGCTACTGCGGCAGCATGGACACCGTGCTGGAGCACGCCCGGCAGGATCTCGTGGCGCTGCAGAACGGCGGCGTGGACGGAATTCTGTTTGCTAATGAATTCAGCCTGCCCTACCAGCCGGTGGCGGATGTGGCAGTGATCTCGGCGATGGCCTATATCATCGGCGCTCTGCGCCCGCTGATCCGGGTGCCTTACGGCGTCAATGTGGTCAAGAATCCGATCGCAACCATCGACCTTGCTGCTGCCACCGGCGCAAGATTTGCCCGGAGCTGCTTCTCGGGTGCATACATGGGAGAATATGGCCTTTATACCTCCAACAGCGGTGAGGCAGTCCGCCACCGCAAGGCACTGGAGATCCCGGATATGAAGCTGCTGTTTAAAGTGAACCCCGAGGCAGACAGCTATCTGGTGCAGCGGGATATTCAGGTGGTGGCAAAGTCTATCATGTTCGGCGGCTTTGCAGACGGCTTGTGCGTGTCCGGCGCTTCTGCCGGCAGCGAGCCGGATGATTCCATCCTGAACAAGGTCTACGAGGTGGCAAAGCCCCGCAATGTGCCGGTGTTCTGCAATACCGGCTGCCGCCACGAGAATGTGAGAGATAAGCTGAAATACTGCGATGCCGTCTGCATGGGCACTGCGTTCAAGAAGGACGGCGTGTTCAACGGGCGTGTGGACGAAGAGCGAGTGCGCAGCTTTATGGAGATCGTGTACGACATCCGCGCCCGACTGTGAGAAAGGAGAGCAGGATGAAACGCTATTTTCTGGGCATCGACATCGGTACCTTTGAGTCCCGCGGCATCCTGATCGATGAAAGCTTCCGGGTGGCGGCGGATGCCTCGGTGCCCCATGGGATGGACAACCCGCAGCCCGGGTGGTTCGAGCAGGATGCCGAGGCGGTCTGGTGGGGCGACCTGTGCAAATTGTGCCGGACCCTGATAAAACAGAGCGAAATCAGGCCGGAGCAGATCGCCTGCGTGGGCACCAGTGCATTGGGTACCGACTGCCTGCCGGTGGACGAACAGTGCCGCCCGCTGCGCCCGGCCATCCTCTACGGCATCGACGCCCGCGCATCAGAGGAAGCGGCGTGGCTGACAGAGCATTACGGACAGGCGCGGGTGCAGGAGCTGTTCGGCCATCCCATCTGCTCCGGCGACACGGCCACAAAGATCCTCTGGCTGCGGCGGCATGAGCCGAAGATCTACGCAAAGACGGCCTATTTCCTCACGGGCAGCTCCTTTTTGACAGCGCGCCTGACCGGGAAATATGTCATCGATCAGTCCCTTGCCAAAGGCTCGTTCCGACCACTGTACCAAGCGGACGGCAGTGTGAACGAGGCAGAGTGCGGGCTGTACTGCCGCCCGGACCAGATCGCGGCGTGTGCATGGTCCACAGACATCGTGGGCACGGTCACACTGGAGGCTGCGGCACAGACCGGCCTTGCCGCGGGAACGCCGGTCATTACCGGTACCGGTGACTCCACAGCAGAGGCCATCAGCGTGGGTCTGGTGGAGCCGGGCACGGCCTTTTTTCAGTATGGCTCCTCGATGTTCTATTACTATTGTACGGACCACTTCGTGGGCAGCTATGTTTCGCCGCAGGGCAACGGCGCCCTCAAGGGTGGGAAGGCGTTTACCGTGCCGGGCACCTATTGTCTGGGCGACGGCACCAATGCGGCGGGCACATTGACCCGCTGGGTGCGTGACCTGCTGTACAGCAAAGAGCTGGAAGCCGAAAAGCAGGGCGGCGAAAACGCCTACACAGTCATGGCGCGGGAGGCGGCTGCTGTGTCGCCGGGCAGCGACGGACTGATCATGCTGCCGTATATCTACGGTGAGCGAAGCCCCCTGCAGGACGCAGAGGCCACCGGAATGCTCTTCGGACTGAAAGGAACGCATGGACGGGCGCAGATCAACCGCGCTGCGCTGGAAGCCGTAGGCTATTCCACCTATCAGCACCTGCTGCTGTTTGAGGAGCTGGGGGTGCCGCCCCGGCGGATCATCACAGCGGGCGGCGGCACGAAAAACGCTGCATGGATGCAGATCATCTGCGACATGGCGGGAATGCCGCTGACCATTCCGGAGCCGTTCCAGTGCTCCAGCTACGGAGACGCCATGCTGGCGGCATTGGGCGTCGGTGCGCTGGAAAGTTTTGCCGCCCTGCGCGCTGCTTTACCGCAGAGCAGGATCTTGCAGCCGGACCGGAAAAATCATGAATTTTATCAGGAGCATTACCCGATTTTCCGGGATCTCTATCTGGAAAATCGGGACAGGATGCACAGAATGCAAAAATAAGGAGGAGACTGTCCTATGGTCATTGATACTCATATCCATCCGGCACTGTTTGCACCGATCTGTGAGGATCAGGAGCGCTTTCGCCGTCGCTGTGATGCCATGAATTATCATCTGATGAAGCCCTCCGACATGGCGCTGCTGCGCAAGCAGTATGCGCTTGCAGACATCGGACAGGTGGTGCTGCTGCCGGAGGACTGCTCTGTGGAGTCGGGGATGGTGGAGATCTCCAACGATGAGATCGCAAAGCTGGTGGCGCTGGATGCACAGTTCTATATCGGTATGGCAGCGGTGGACCCCCGCCGCCCCGATGCTGTGCAGGAGCTGGAACGTGCCTTTGCTGAGCTTGGGCTGGCCGGACTTGCAGTGAACACCGCACGGCTCAAAATGTACCCAACGGATGAACGCCTTGTGCCGCTGTATGATCTGTGCCGCAAATACCACAAGCCGATCATCTTCCACGCCGGCTTCTGTCTGGAAAATAACGCGCTGGCAAAGTATGCCCGCCCGATGGAATTCGAGGAGGTGGCGCTGCGCTGGCCGGAGGTCAACCTCTGCCTTGCTCATTTCGGCTGGCCGTGGGTGCAGGAGACGGCGGCTCTGCTGCTCAAGTACCCCAATCTCTACGCAAACACTGCACTGATGAACTTTGATGGTCCCTATCAGCTGTTTCCCAAAGTGTTCAAGCAGGACATGGGCGAATACTGGCTGGATCATAATCTGGCCGATAAGGTCATGTTCGGTTCGGACTCGCCCCGCATTCGCCCGGTGCGCAGCAAGCGGGGAATGGACAGCGTGGAGATGCTGCCCGAGACGAGGGAAAAGATCTACTGGAAAAATGCAATGCGCTTTTTTGGATGGGAGGGCCAGAACAAATGAGATTTGAGCTGAAGGAAGTAAGCATCTGCGCAGAGAAGGAGTTTGAGCTGATCCGCATCACCGACCCGGTGCGTGAATTTGTGGCACAGACCGGAGTAAAGAACGGCGTCGTCTATGTCATCACGGAGCACACGACCACCGGCATCATGGTGAACGAGAGCCTGCCCTGCGTGGAAAAGGATATTATGGAGACGCTGGACCGGATCGCGCCGGAAGACTATCCTTACCATCATAACCACTATCTGCCCACCTACGGCACCATCGGAGGCAATGCACCCGGCCATCTCAAGAGCTTGCTCACGGGGAACCACTGCGTTTTTCCGATCGCAGAGGGCAAGATCAAGCTGGGCAGCGCAGCGGATATTTATTTCTGCGAGTACGATGGCATCAAAAACCGCAAATATATGATCTACGTCATGGGCGAGTAAGGGGGCTGCGGAATGAAAAAAGCAATCGCAATGGCAGACAACTGCATTGATGTCTACTACCGGATGGACCGGTACTATCTGACGGGCAACAGCATCGACTTCGCCCTCAACTACAAGGCGCAGGGCGGAGACGTGACCGAAATGACCGTGCTGGGCAACGATGTCTTTGCGGATGCGCTGGTGGAGCGGCTGAAACAGCGCGATATTCCGCTGCGGGTGCTCAAAAGGATCGACCGCCCTACCGGTATGGCAAAGATGGACCTCGTAGACGGGGACAAAAAGCATCTGGAATTTCACGGCAACGCCATGGAGGAGATCGAGCTTTCCGCGGAGGATATGGAATTTGTCAAGGGCTTTGACATCGTGTATGCAGAGCGCTGGGCAAAGGCAGAGCGCTATATCGCTGCGCTGCGCCAGCCGGGGCAGATCTGGGTCTACGACTTTTCAAAACGACTGGAGCAGCCCTCCAACGACGCGCTTCTCCCCTATCTGGATTACGCCTTTTTCTCCTACGACAAGGATGATGACTATATCCGGGAATTTATGCGCCGCACGAAAGCGAAGGGCGCAGGCTGTGTGATCGCCATGCTGGGCGAGCATGGAAGCCTTGCCTACGATGGACAGAGATTCTATCATCAGGCGGCGGAAAACGTGCCGGTGGTAAATACGGTGGGAGCAGGCGATTCTTATATCGCAGCATTCACCTACGGCGTGAGCCTTGGGGAGAGCATCCCGCAGTGCATGGCGCGGGGCAAGGCCCTTGCGACCCGGATCGTGCAGCAGTTTGAGCCTTACTTGATTTAAAGGAAAAGGAACAATAACGATGGAACTTTCACAGTTGTGTGCAGCAAATTATCATTACAAGCGCTATACGCTGGATTATTTTCTGGAATCTGCCGAGCGGCTGGGCTATCAGTCTATCGAACTGTGGGCATCCGGCCCCCACCTCCATCTGGAGGATTTCGACACTGCCCGTCTGGCTGAGCTGAACCGTAAGATCAAGGCACATCATCTTGCTCTGCGCTGCTTTACGCCGGAGCAGTGCGTGTATGCCATCAGCGTTTCTCATCCGGATAAGGTCTATCGGGACCGCACCGTGGACTTTTTCAACCAGCACATCGAAGCGGCCGTGCAGCTGGACTGCGACCACATGGTGGTATCTACCGGTTTTGCTTATCTGGATGTGGATGCGGAGGATGCGTTTGGCTGGTGCGCAGAGGCAATGGGACGCATTGCCCGCAAGGCAGAGCAGGAGGGCGTGACGCTGGCGGTAGAGCCTTTTACCAAGTACACCACCCACATCTGCAATGAAGCAAGCCAGCTGCGCCGTCTGCTGCGTACGGTCAACAGCCCGCGCCTTATGGGCTTGGCGGATACGGATGTCATCGCCACGACGGCGGTGGATACCTTCTCCACCTTCCTTGATGTGATCGGCCCGGAGAATCTGGGACACGTCCATTTTGTGGACGGCAACCCCGGCGGGCATCTGGTGCCCGGCGACGGTGTTTTGGATCTGGACGGGGCACTGGAAAAGCTCAAGGCAATCCATTATACCGGTGCGCTGGGTCTGGAAGTGCTGGACCGCCGCTATGTCTTTGCCCCCGAAGCTGCGATGAAGCAGGCGATGGACTGGTATAAGGAAAGGATATAAACGCGCGAAAACCGGAAGAAGCGTATTTTATGAGATGCAAATTGCCTCGTGGAAAAAACAATTCATATGGGCGCAGACGCACCGCATCGTGTTATTCTGCAAAAAGTAGAACCGCTATATCTTGTGTCAGATGTGCAAGGACGGCATCTTGCAGCCTGATGGCGTAGGCCGAGGGACAAAGTATAAAATTGTTAAGTGAAAATTTGCGCTGACTTTTACGCTGAAAGTTTGATTTGCGCTGAATTTACGCTGACTTGGTATGGTTTGCGCTGAATTTACGCTGAGAAAAACGCGCGCCGCGCGATTAACGATCTTGCCGCGCGTTTTCTGCGGCTCAATCCTCCGGCCTGCCGTGGTCACACCCCAGCGACAGGTAGTGTTCCATCTCCCCTCTCAGCACCATCTGTGCGTACTCCAAGGGCTTGTTATAGAGCAGCCAGTCCAGCTCTGCCCGCTGTGCCGGGGTGTTGCCGTACTCATCCTCGACGGCGATGCAGCCGATGGCAAGAGTGGTGCCATCTTCGAACCGGGCTTCCACCCGATTGGTGTCCATGTTGTAGCGGCAGGAAAGTAATTTCATCATAGTCGTATCCTCCAAGACTTGATTTTTGGTGTGCGGTCACTCGAACCAATGCCGTCAAGTCGTTGTCGGATGAAGTGGTTTTTAGTTTGTCCGGGAGTAAGTGCACGGTTTCTGCACGGTTTTGCACGGTTTCAAAACGTGCAAAGGGTGCAAATCGTTGCAAAATCGGACAAAGGATGCAGAAACTCGAAGCTCAAAACCTGCGATGTATCGCCGAGAAATGACGTTAAAACGTAACTTCCAAAAATTGAGGGAATCGCCCGGCCTACTGATTCGTAGGAACCAAGAAGCACTTTTTGTCCATTCTTAATTTTACAAAGAATCGCATCTTTTGACATTATATCGTCATTTTATCGTTTCTTCTCCGCTGCATTCTCTGCATTGTTTGCACTCAGCTGCATCTATTTTCCAGCTTTTCAATGTGCAAAATATGTGCAAAAATGTGCAGCGCCTTTTGATGCTGGAAAAGCTGGAATTAAACTGTTTCTACAGGCAGTGGATTCTACGCACCTTTCACTTTGCACAGTTTCATTTTTTTCATGATTCAAAACTTCATCATCCACATCGGTTCTCCGGCAGGGGTTGGGACAAACAGAACGGCCGCCACTCACGTCACAATCGTGAAGGGCGGCCATTTTCATAAATTTAAAAGAAATCCGTCCAAAAATGCGAGATCCCTTCAACCTAGGCAGCTTGGCTCTGTCTAAATCGAAGGGATCTGCATCAGAATGAGAAAAGCAGAGGTTTCAGGCAGGAAAAACTTCTGCAAGAGAATGACGTAAAATTTTAGTGGCTTAGATTTTCCTTGAATTGGACAGCTTTTTGTACCCCATAGGGGGCGTAAGTCTCACGGGTCAAGGCCGGCAGAGCCTGGGCGACAAACTCTTCCCAGCTCTCAGCCTCTTGTCGCACCAGAATAGGATAATAATAGACCCCATTTTTCTCGGCGGCAGCCTGGTCGCCGGGGGCGTCCCCCACCATCAGGATGTGGTTGGGAGCATATCCCTTTTCTTTCAGGGCGGCGATGCAGGCGGCCTTGCTGCCCGCGTCCTGACAGCAGAGGACGTCCACCGAATCGGTGAGCCCGCAGCGGACCCATTCTTCTTCCACAGCTTCCCGGTTGGCGCTGGAAACGATGGCCACGTCCGCCACGCTATGGGCAGCGGCCAGGCCCTCGGCCACTCCGGCAAAGGGTTTCTTCTCCGACTCGGGCAGGGCGTCGATGGCGGCGTTGACCTTCTCAGACCAGGAGAGGGCTTTGGCCAGGGCAGGACCCTTGGCGGTCTCGATGGCCTTGGCGAGGGCCCCGTTGGAGAGTTCCGGGGCGTTCTCGGCCCAGGCGGCCAGCTCTTCCACCCCCTCGATGGGGGTGTACTGCTTGTCGATCTCGGTCAGGGCCAGAGCCAGGCCCTTGAACCGGTTGATTCCGCGGGTCATGGTGTAGAGGTTGATCTCGTTCCAGCGGTCGAGGATGGGTTTCTCCCATGCTTCGAGGCCCCACTCCTCCACCATGCAGGGGCCAAAGCAGCGGAAGTGCTTGATATCCATGGTATCCATGGCGCAGCCGTCCGAGTCCACGCAGACCAGGAAGTCTTTCTGTTTCTGGAAGATATTCAGTTCCTGCATAATAAACCTCCTTACAGGCGGGTATCCCACCGGCCGCAGAAGACGTTCTCGTCGGCGGTGCCCTTGAACTCGCTCTTGCCGGTCAGCTTCTCAATGGCGGCCCGGATGTGTTCCCGCTTGGGGGCGTAGGCGTTGACGAAGGTATGGATCTGGGGCAGGTCGATCAGGTGGTTGGTGTAGTTGAGGCTCATGGCCACGGTGGGGATCTCCTCGTTGTACCAGGGCAGTTCCATACTGTGGTTGCAGCTCCAGCGGAGACGGACATTGTTCTCCTGGGCGTAGCCCTTGACGTTGACCACGATCAGGGCCCAATCATGGGTCTTGATAAACTCTTCCCGGCTGGAATGGCCCAGCATTTTGACAAAGTTCATGGGGGAGACGCCGTTCTCCACCTCGAGGGCGTGGAAGTTGGGGCAGAGATCCACCTCGAAACCGGCCTTTTCCAGCTCTTCCACCACAACCTGTTTCACGGGGTCGCCCTTGTAGCCCTTGGAGGTGGGGGTGGAGCCGACATACACCAGGAATACCCGCTTTTTCTCGGCGGGGTTGACAGGCAGATTGCCGCGGGTATCCTTCACCAGGGTGATGCAGCTGTCGGCTGCCTGGGCAGCGTAGTTCTTGTGCTCATCGCAGCCGATGCAGTCCAGGCCGCTCTCGGCGGGGATGCGGACCGACTCCTCGTAGAGGTGCAGGTGGGCCTTCATGCCCAGAACCCGGTGGAGGGCATCCGAGAGCCGCTCCTCGGTCAGCTCGCCCCGATCATAGGCGGCCTTGAGGTAGGCGATATCCTCGCCGATGTCGTTGGCAAAGAGGATCATATCGCAGCCCGCGATGATGGCGCCGGGGATGGCGTCCTTCCGCTTGGCGGTGGCGGTCATGCCCACCATGTGGGTGGCGTCGGTGATCACCACGCCATTGAAGCCCAGCTCACCACGCAGCAGGCCGGTGATCAGTTCCGGGGCCATGGTGGCAGGCTTGATGTCCTTGTCCTGGATGCCGGGGCAAAGCTTCCGGCTCATTTCAGGCAGGGCAATGTGGCCCACCATGACCGCCTCCAGGCCGTCCGCAATCAGGGCCCGGTAAACCTTGCCGAAGGTGGCTTCCCAGTCCTCCACCCTCAGGTTGTTGACCCCCATGGCCAGGTGCTGGTCCAGCTCCTCCACGCCGTCGCCGGGGAAGTGTTTGGCGGCGCAGGCCATGTTGGGGTTGGCGTCCTTGATGCCTTTGATGTAGGCCTTGGCGTTGGCGATAACCTTGTCGGGGTCGGAGCCGAAGGACCGGGTGTTGACGATGGTGTTCCGCCAGTTCATGTAGACGTCGCACACCGGGTTGAACATCCAGTTTGCACCCAGAGCCGAGGCCTCCCGGCCTGCCACCAGGCCCACATGATAGGCGTTTTCGGTGCCTTCACCGGCGCCGCACTCCACAGCGGTGGCCACAAAGGTTCCCTCCGGGGCTGCGCCGTTGCCGCCGTCGTCACAGTTGGCAGCGATCAGCAGGGGGATCTTGGTATGCTTTTGGAAGGTGGTCAGCTGGTTGTAGATCTGCTGTTTGTTGCCTCCGTTCTGCCACCGCAGGCCGCCCATGTGGGACTTGTCCAGCAGGGCTTCCACCTGCTTTTCCCCGAAGCCGGGCTGGGCCTGGAGGATCACAAAGAGTTGGTCCAGTTTTTCCTCCAGGGTCATGCCAGCGATGGAATTTTCCACCCAATGAACCTGCTCATCGCTGAGATAAAAAGGTTTTGCTTTTAGATTGACCATCAATAAATCCTCCTGGCCAAACCGTGGAATGATTCGGGTAGATTTATTCTTTTTTCAGGAAAAGGGCCCGGTTTCCCAGGCCCTTTTCTTATGGGTTTATGTATTGCTATATTTAAACTTCCTTCATGATAGGATCAAACACATCAAACCAGAGGCTCTGTCCGCTACTCTGGGTCGGCTCCCAGACCGGCAGGCCCTCGCCGTTGGGGTCGCCTGTCTTGGCGAAGTTGGTCAGATACTCCACCATCGCATCGGACAGAGCGTAGTCGCCATCCGTAAAGGGCCGCCAGCAGTTTTCCAGGGTGCCGAACCAGTACCACAGGTCGGCGCTGTGGAAAGCGCCCTTTTCGTCGCCGGGCAACTGGCGGGCGAAGCAGTAAGCGTAACTGTCCACCGGCTGCTTGGCACACCAAGCCAGAGCGTCAGCCGCCAGGCCGGGCACCTGATCCTCGGTATTGCCGCCGCACAGATAGGGAACCTGGAGGGTATAGCCATCCCCCGGGAAGGAGACGTTGTCCCAGACGGGACCCATGTTGGTTGTCACACCCCGGAAGCCGTAGTTCGGGTTGCCGAACAGAGCGCCCATGGCCGCCAAAGCATCCTTGGCTGGCAGGGCCCGCAGCTCCTCAAGGGTAGAGGCGCCGGTGGCTTCCTTCCAGACATTCCAGAAGTCGTATTTGGCCTCCATCCGCTCTTTAGGAGCAAAGAGGGAGGATACGTCACCTGCGCCGCTGGACATAACCACCTGCTTGACCAGATCATTGGTGGCCCGGGTGCTGCAAAGCATCTGGACGCTGTCGGCGCCGGCGCTCTGGCCCATCAGGGTGATGTTGTCGGGATCGCCGCCAAAGGCCTCAATGTTGTCGTGGACCCACTGGAGGGCGCACAGCTGGTCATACAAGCCATAGTTGCCGGTGTGGCCCGCCTCCTCGGCCAGCTCGGGCAGGCACATATAGCCGAACAGGCCGAAGCGGTAGTTGATGGTGACGCCAATGACCCCCTGGCTGGTCCAGGCAGGCTCATCAAAAGTCTTTTCCCAGCCGGAGCCGCCCATATATGCGCCGCCGTGGATATAGACGATGACCGGCGCTTTCTTGGCGTTGTCGGGGGCCCAGATGTTCAGGTACTGGCAGTCCTCGCTGTAAGTGTAATCCAGCCCCTGGCGGAACTCGATGTAATAGAAGGGATCGCGGCCGTTTTTATCCTCCGGGGTAAAGGCGTTGCCCTGCATGGCGCAGGGGCCGAACTCGCTGGCATCATAGATGCCGTTCCAGTGGGACACCTGCTTGGGGTACTCCCAGCGGCCGGCCTCTGCATAGCGGATGCCCTTATAGGCGGTCACGCCAAGGGTTTTGGCTGCAACGCCCCGGATATACCCACAAGGAGTGCGGCGCAGATGGTCAAAGAAGGGCAGGCAGGCGGAAGCACTACTGACCGGGGCCAGGCTGGAAAATGCGCCGACGGCTGCGGCAGCGCCCATACAGTTCAGAAACTTCCGGCGGGAAATCATGTTTTTCATAAAGATTCCTCCTTTTAATTTTTTTAAAACACAGATTTGAGAGCAATGAGAAAAGCCCGTCCTGTCTTTTCCGTCAATTTATTCGCTCAGGTCCCGGCCATTGGAGGCGATGACCTTCTTGTACCAGTAGAAGCTGTCCTTGGGATAACGGCCCAGATCCTTCAGGTCGAACTCGTCCCGGTTGATGTAGACAAAGCCGTACCGCTTCTTGAAGCCCTGGTGGGTGGAGATCAGGTCGATGGCCGACCAGGGGCAGTAGCCCATCATCTCGCACCCGTCCGCGATGGCGAGACCCATCTGCTCAATGTGGGCTTTCAGATACTCGATCCGGTAGCCGTCGTGAACCTTGCCGTCGGCGGTCAGCTCTTCGGCGGCGCCGACCCCGTTCTCGGTGATGATCATGGGCAGACCGTACCGGCCATAGATCTCCCGGATGGTGACCCGCAGGCCCACCGGGTCGATCTCCCAGCCGAAGGGGCTCGCCTTCAGATGGGGGTTCGCACAGCCCCGGAACATCCCACTCTCGCCCCGGGCGGTCTGCTGGTCGGTGGCCTGGGTCAGAGGACGGCTGCCGTCGTCCTCCTCGCAGGTGAGGGTGTTATAGTAGTTGAAGCCGATGAAGTCGGGTTTGCCTGCGGCCAGGGCCTCGGCGTCCCCCGGCTCAAAGACCGGCAGAGCGTCTTTCTCTTTCAGCCAGGCCCAGACGATCTCGTTGTACCTGCCCCGGACCGCTACATCCAGATAGAGCCAGTTGCGCATGGCGTTGTAGTTCTCCGCCGCGATGGTGTCCTCCGGCTTGGAGCTGGCGGGGTAGACAAAGCTGATGTTAGGGGCCGGGCCGATCTTGGCCCCGGGGCACATTTCATGGCACAGGGCCATGGCCTTGGCCTGGGCCACCAGCATCCGGTGGTTCTGCTGGTAGATCTCCCGCAGGACGTTCTTGCAGTCTTTGGGGATCACCAGGGTGTGGAACCGCTCGGCCAGGAAGATGAGGACGTTCTGCTCGTTGATGGTCAGCCAATATTTGACCCGGCTGCCGTAGTTCTTATAGAGGATGGAGGCGTAGTCCACGAACCACTGCACCGACTCCGGGCTGCCCCAGCCGCCCCGCTGTTCCAGGGCGGCGGGCAGATCGAAGTGGAACATGGTCACCAGAGGCTCGATGCCCTGCTTGAGACACTCATCAATGACATTGCTGTAAAATTCCAGACCTTTGGGGTTGACTGCGCCGGTGCCCTCGGGGAGGATGCGGGACCAGAAGATGGAAAACCGGAAGGTCTTGAGACCCATCTCGGCCATCAGGGCGATATCCTCCTTGTAGCGGTGGTAAAAGTCGCTGGCCACCGAAAAATCCGCCGTTCCGGGGATGGGTTTGTGCAGGTCCCGGCTGATGGGGCCCCGGCCATCCTCGGCGGCTGCGCCCTCACACTGGAAGGCGCTGATGGAAGCTCCCCAAAGAAAATCCTGCGGGAAAGCAGCGGAAACAGAATGCTTCATGATGGTTTATCCTCCAAGGTGCTTACAGGGAACTCAAATCTCAATGTCCTTTTCGCGGAACAGGACCATGGTCAGCGCAAAGCTGACGCCGATGCCGGCCACCGCAGCCAGCAGCAGCGGCAGGACGGCGGGATTCTCGGTGTTGATGAGGGTGGGCAGTGCAAAAATGCCGCTGCCGGGAGCATACTTCTTGACTCCGGTCAGGCCGCAGACAATGCCCGCAGCTGCGCCGCCGATGCAGGAGATGATAAAGTACTTGATGCGGGGCAGGGTAATGCCGTAGATGGCGGGCTCGGTGACGCCGAAGATGCCGGAAATTACGGTGGGCAGAGCCAGATCACGGAACTCTTTGTTTTTGGCGCGCAGCCCCAGCTGATTTTGGTGTTCTCGGTGTCCGGGGTGTTCTTCAGCAAGTATTTTCCGGCAGGGTTCCAGCTGCATCTGCCGAAGGATGTGGAACTGGTCATGCTGACCTGCAATCCGGACTACCGCCCGGAGCCCTATGTTACCATGACTCTGAATACGGGTACCGGCCACTATCTGGACGGCGCCAATCTGAGTCTGGATTTGCTGGGAAATCTGATCTGTCAGCAGTATTTCAACGAAGAAACGTATTGAAAAGACAAAGGAGCAGGAGCTTTGCACAAAGCTCCTGCTCCTTTTTTGTGCATATTGGGAAGCTGTAACCAAATCTGAAACAGTCTCCCCGAATGCGGTACAGTGGATCTATAGACACTGCCGGGCCGGCATGATATCCTTGACGCAAGTTCTAGTTTCGTTGCACGTTTCAAGCAAAATTTGAGCGGTCATTCCAGTTCGCTGCACAAAAAGGAGGAATGTCGACCCGATGCTTTCACCCGATTTTCTTTGGGGAGGCGCCACAGCGGCCAACCAATACGAGGGTGCCTACCGTGAAGGCGGGCGCGGTTTGTCGGTGAACGATGTGCACCGCGGCTGTCATTGCGGCCAGACCCGGCAGATTGACGGCCAGATCCAGCCCGGCGCCTACTATCCCAGCCACGAGGCGGTGGATTTTTACCACCATTACAAAGAGGACATTGCCCTGTTTGCTGAAATGGGCTTCAAGTGCTTTCGAATGAGTATCTCCTGGAGCCGGATTTTCCCCCAGGGCGATGAGGAAACACCCAATGAGGCCGGGCTGAAGTTCTACGACGAAGTCTTTGCGGAGCTACACCGGTACAACATGGAGCCGGTGGTGACCCTGAGCCACTACGAGATGCCCCTGGCCCTGGTCCAAAAATACGGCGCCTGGCGGGACCGCCGGCTGGTGGAGTTTTTTACTCGCTATTGTGAGACGGTGTTCCGGCGGTATAAGGGCGTTGTCCGGTACTGGCTGACCTTCAACGAGATCAATGCCCTGATGCTCAGCAGCCGTCCCTGGCTGCAGGCGGGCCTTGTCTATGGAGAGGATGAAAACGCCGCCCAATCCATGCTGAACGCCGCCCACCATCAGCTGCTGGCCAGCGCCCGGGCGGTGCGGCTGGGGCATGCGATTGACCCGGCCAACCGGATTGGCTGCATGCTCCTGTACCCGCTGCGTTACGGGGCCACCTGTGCGCCTCGGGACCAGCTGGAGGCCTACCAGCAGATGCGCCAGACCTATTACTTTGGGGATGTCCACTGCCGCGGCCGTTACACGGGGGCCTGTCAGGCGGTGTGGCAGCAGTTTGGCGCGGAACCCAGCCGCCAGCCCGGCGACGAAGAAATTTTGGCGCAGGGTACGGTGGACTTCATTGGGTTCAGCTACTATTGCTCCAACATCGTTGGCGCCGGCGTGGATGAAACGGGAGGCAATATCCTGGCCGGAGGCCGAAACCCCTATTTGGAAAGCAGCGAATGGGGCTGGCAGATTGATCCCACGGGTTTGAGATTGGCGTTAAACTATCTCTACGATCGCTATCAGAAACCGCTGTTCATTGTAGAAAATGGCCTTGGCGCACGGGATACGGTGGACCAGGACGGCCAGGTGCAGGATGACTACCGCATCGATTATCTGGCCCGGCACATCCGGGCCATGATGGACGCTGTGGAGAAAGATCATGTGGAACTGATGGGGTATACACCCTGGGGCTGCATTGACCTGGTCAGCGCCAGCACCGGTGAGATGAGCAAGCGCTATGGCTTGATCTATGTGAACAAGGACGATGATGGCAACGGGGATTTGTCCCGCAGCCGGAAAAAGAGTTTTTACTGGTACAAAAAAGTGATTGAAACCAACGGGGCTATTGTAAAGGAGTAATGCTTCTATGAAAACCATTTACCTGTTCTGCAACCAGGGTATGAGCACCAGCATGCTGGTGAAAAAGGTGCAGGCCGCCGCCGCTGCCATGCAGTATGATGTCACCATTGCCGCCTGGCCTCTGTCGGAAGTGGATGTGAAGGGCGCAGAGGCGGATATGATTCTGCTGGGACCCCAGGTCCGCTATGCCGTCAAGAAGATTGCCGCCCAGTTCCCTGATAAAAAGGTGGATGCGGTGGATATGCGGGCCTATGGCCTGATGGATGGAAAATCCGTAGTTGAAATGGCCAAGAAGGCCCTGGGGGACTAAGCTATGGATGAAAAACTGCTGGTAACGATCTTCCAGATCATTGGCGCTGCGGGTAGCGCCAAGTCCAACTACATGGAAGCAATGGCAGCCGCCCGGGAAGGCAACTTTGACGAGATCGACCGCCTCTTGAAAGAGGGCGATGATTTCTACAAGGAGGCCCATGATATCCACATTGACCTGCTGGGGATGCAGGATTCCGAGGAAGGCCTGCCCACCAGTCTGATTCTGATCCACGCCGAGGACCAGATGATGAGCGCGGAACAAACGCGCATGATGGCAGAAGAATTTATTTACCTGTACAAAGATAAATACGGCGTGAAAGACTAATCGCTTGAGGCGCTGAAACAACAGACGGCCGCCCTCCACGCACCGTGGCGTGAGGGGCGGCCGTTTTGTCTATAAACCGCCGCCTCGTCCGTCTGGGAAGAAGCGGCGGTTTGATTTTTGAGCAATCAGGCGGAACCGTAGGCGGCCTCGGCCTGATCGAGGGTTTGCCGGATGCGTTCAACGTAGCCCGACTTCCACAGCATACACATGATGCTGTCGCAGCCCATCAGGGAATGGCTGCCGTCCAAAAGGGCGGTTGCCCGGCATCCGCCGCCGCATTTGTAGCGGTACGCACAGGCGGCGCATTCGGCATTGGCTGCAAACAAGTCCTTGATTCTTCCGTTGACAAACTGCATATAGTAGCTGTTGCTCAGCCCCTGCTTCAAACCGATGTCCTGTATTTTGGGGAAATTCTCCTGGTCCGGGCTGGATGTCATGGGCATACAGGGCAGCAGGCGGCCTTCCGGCGTGATATAGCAGGACATCCGCGCCGCACCGCACATGTAACAGTTCAGGCACTTTTCCGTGCCGTCGTGGGCTTCTGCTACGATCTTGCCGGGCTGGTCCCGGCGCAGAACAACCATGTTGGCGAGGGTCAAATACTCAATGGGCTTGCCCGCCTGATAATACCAGGTAATATAGGGCAGCATCGCCTCGATGAATTCCTGATTGGTCAGGGCGTTTCCTTCACTGTTGTGCTCCCACAGCGGTGTGGGGGCCACGTTGGACGCTTTTACATTCTGGACGCCCACGTCCCGCAGCGCTTCGATGGTCTGGGCAAATGTGTCCACATTGCCGCGGTGAATGCACATTTCCACATCGGTCAGGAATCCGCGCTCGTCACAGAGTTTCAGCGCCTGCAAAGCGGCGTCTTCTGCACCGGGCACACCCCGCATCCAATCATGCCAGCCCACACCATCAAAACTGATGGAAATACCCGGTTTGATGTTCCGGCGTTCCAATTCGTTCAGCACCTGTTCGGTCAGCAGCCAGCCATTGGTATAAATCGTTCCGATGGTCATTTTGTAGGAAAGAATCCGGTCCACCAGCTGCCAGAAATCCTTTCGGATCAGGGGCTCGCCGCCGGTGATATCCACCCGCAGTACCCCGCAGTCTGCCATTTGGTCGATGAAATCGAAGGCTTGTTCGGTGGTGAGTTCGCCCAGTTTCCCGCAGGGGGCGTCCATGAAGCAATGCCGGCAGCGGTAATTGCATCGCCCCGTGATGGACCAAAATATATTCCGGACATATCGGTTTTTGTAGAAGGTATAATATTGATCTTTATCCAGTGGCAGCGGGCACGCACACGGTTCGATGAGACCTTCTTCCTCGCACTGCTGCAGGGTCTTCCGCATGGCGTCGTTCAGAAAAGGGCTCAGTTCGGTTTGGCCATCGCAGAGCAGAAGCAGCTGAAACATTTCTTTGGAAAGCAGACGGGGCCAGTTTCCGGGGCGTTGGATCAGCATCCAGGGCGTTCCTTCCCAGCCCCGCAACACATATTCCGGTTTGAGTCTGTAGAGCATATGGCATTTTCTCCCCATAATTAAAAATCGACAAACAGATATCCGATACCTGTTTGTCGATCCTTACTTTGTCAGGCACTGAAATCATTCAGCTGCCATAACACCTCGGTACATGAATCGGTTTTATCCATGTTTATGATACGGTGTTAGGACAGAGGAGGTTTCAGATCGCCGCCGGACATCTGCAGACCGTTGTGGCATTCGTGGCCATTCTCGCTGGACCAGGTCACGCAGCTGTTGGTGCCGTCCAGACCGCTGGTGGTGATGACGTCGCTGTTGTCAAAACAGATCACTTCAGCGGAGGCCTTTGCGTAAGGTGCTTTCATGGTGGAACGCATCGATGTACACTCTCCTTTCAAGATATAGAATGGAATTACTTGGAACGGGCCCGCAGCAGAATGCCGGTGGCTATCCCTGGGGAATGCCGCCGGTTCTGTTCCGGCTGCCATTGGGGATGAAACCGGTGGGATTCTTTTGTACGGAACCCGACCCGCCGCAAATCCCCTGGCGCTTGGATTCTAGGGGAAAGACGGATTTAGTGATTCTGGCTGTTGTTGCCTTTGCAGTTGCCCTTGCTTTGGCCGTGCAGGCAATCGCCGTCGTTGGTGCCGTCGAGCCCGCTGGTGGTGATGACGTCGCTGTTGTCAAACAGGACGATCTCAGCTGCTGCCTTTTCGTAATCCATAAAAATTCCTCCCCATTGAATCCGGTGGTTTCTTTGCAGATGACAGTATATCGGATTTGGCGGGCACTGTCAATCAATAGCGCTGATTTGGTTCGAATTTGCGTGAAATTCTTTCGCTTTGGCCGGGAATTGTGCGGAGCGCAGGGGTTTCGGCTCAGCGGCGGAAGGAAAACGCCTTGCGGCGCACCCGTCCTGGCAGAGCCAAAAGCCAGAGCCGCGCGCGGCGCAGCCGCAGGGTTTTCAGATAGGACCGGTAAGCCGGGCTCTGGCAGGAAACATACTGCCCGCTCTCATCCGGGTAAAACCCGGCCATCACCCCGATGACCCACCCGGCCGGCACCATCTCGGGCCAGAGGCGGTTGTCGCCCAGAATGCGGTAGCCGTCCGGCTCCACCCGGATGACCCGGTGGAGAACATACTCCCCGGTAGGCCGGCGGAACAGCGCCACATCCCAGCGCTTGAGCCGGGACGCCGGGGCCTGGATGACAACGGTGCTCTTCCGGTGATGGAGCAGCGGCTCCATGCTGTCGCCAACGGTCTGAAAAAAGCCCTGCCCCTCCTCGGCCAGGACCTGCTCAATGGTCTTTTGCATCGAAATCCAGGGCCATTGAGATGGTCTGCAAAAACTCCTGTACATCCTGGCGGGCGGTGGCCTCGTCCGGTCCGTCAAAGCGTTCCAGGGTCTTGGCCACCAGCAGGTCCTCGGTGGCGCCCTGTTCCAGCAGTTCCCAGTAGAATACGCCGGTGGAGTTCAAACGGATCATCCCGTTGAAGCTCTCGCTGGCCTCGCCGATGGCGATGACCATGGATTCATCTCCCAGCCGGCGCAGCAGAAAGCCCGGTTTGGTCTTTATCATCTTGGTTCCTCCTCATGGTATCATAAGCCAACCGGGCTGCCTGGGGCTGCCGGTTGCATTGCAGCAGATAAAAGGGGATGGTGCGGACCATCTGGTCCAGCAGGACGAAAAACCGGTCCAGCCGGGGCTGATCCCGGGGGATCAGCAGCTGATGGAACAGCCGTGGGGTGATCTCAGGGCCGGACAGGCGGCGGATGTGGTTCTCCGGGTTTTGCTCCAGAAAGCAGACCGCCCGCACCGGGCAGATGCAGTTGGAGCCCATTCCTTCTTTGCCGTTCCAGGGGGTGCCGCAGGCGCACAGAACCCCATCCATGAACCGCAGAATGGGTTTGTCTCCGTTGATGACCTGGGCGTCGGGGCCGAATTGTTCCAGCCAGAGGCGGATGTGGGTGGTTTTGCCGGTGCCGCTGGGGGCACAAAAGACATAGGCGGCGCCGTCCACCGCCACCACGGCGCCATGGATCAGGAACGCGCCGTAATCCACCAGATGCAGGCAGATGGCGCGGTAAAGACAGAGGCTCTCGCAGTAGCCCCAGAAACGGGAATCTTTTTCAGCATCGGCGGGGGAGTCGGACCGGCCAGGGCCGGCCTCCCGGATCAGATCCTGGTCCGATGCGCAGACGGTGAACAGGGGAGTGTCCTGGGTGATGTAGCCGGCGCAAAGCCGGCGAATGTAGGAATAGCGATGTTCGATGCCGATGGGAATGCCGGCCATCCGGACGTAAAACACAGACTCTCTCCCTTTCCTGCAGGGCCGGAGATGTTCAAACAGCCCCTCCACAGATCTCTCTCAAGTAAGATGAATTCCTATTACAGTATATAATATATAAGATGCTTCGTCAATAAAATTGTGCGGTTAAAAACAGAAAATGTATGGCGCAGAGTAGAATTTGCGCTGGGTGCCGCCCGGACCTTGACAGCAGGGCCGGGGCGTGGTATCCTGTCCTTGCTGACCTGTAATACAGGTATACGGTTTTGGGACGGCGCAGGCCGCCCCGGAACGCCGATTGGATCTGAAAAGCCGGTTTTGGCTGCTGCGGCAGCCTGGGCCGGAACAGGATTTGTCTCAGCCTGCCGGGCCTGGCCCGGCCCGGGCTGCCATCCACAACAGAAAGGACAAAGCGCCATGTTTACTCTCCCTGTCTTTACCATTGACCAGCTGGTTCGCCGGATGGAGACCGAATACCCCGACCGGATCGCCATGCGCTATTACGACGACGCCAAAGAGGGCGTCCAGGAGGTTACTTACCGCCAGTATGCCCACGATATCCGCTGCATTGCAGGGGAGCTGGAAGCGACCCTGTCGGACCCTGTGGGGAAGAAAGTCTGCATTCTGGCTGCCAACAGCTACCACTATGCGGCCAGCATTTTCGGCACCGTTCTGGCGGGGGCCGCGGTGGTGCCTCTGAACCTGCAGAAGAGCTGGGACGACATCCACTATGAGCTGGATCTGGTGGAGGCAGCCGCCGTTCTCCACGACGGGAAATATCTGGACCGGGAGCCCGCGCTGGGCGAGGTGTACGCCGACAAGCTGCTGCCCATCACCGGGTATCAGAAGTACCAGCCCTCGGAGGGCCGGGTCTGCCAGGATCGGGAGGCCCTGATGGCCATTATGTTCACCTCGGGCACCACCGGCCGCAGCAAGGGCGTCATGCTCAGCCAGAAAAACCTCTTTGCACCCATGCCCGCCTACTGCGATCCCTTCAACGTGATGCTGGCGGAGATGGGTGTGGATCACTATGACTTCAACCACTTCACTGTCCTGCCCATGTTCCATATTGCGGCCTTTACCAGTCTGGTGTCCTGGGCCATCATGGGCATGGCCCACAACCTGTGCACCGACCTGCGGAACTTCTACCGCGATCTGTCCTTGATGCCCTGCGACACCATGGCGGCTGTGCCGGTGCTGCTGCAGTCCATCCATCGGGATGTGATGCGGGGCCGGAAGGACCGTCTGGGCAAGCTGCGTACCCTGACCTGCGGCGCTGCCGCCTGCACCCCCCAGATGATGCTGGACCTGATGCACAACGGCTTTTTCATCATGCAGATGTACGGCCTGACCGAGACCAGCGGCGACGGCACCTGGAACAACGACCAGAGCGAAAAGCACATCTCCTCGGTGGGCATGGGCGATGAGCCCATCTGCCAGTACTCCATCCAGGATGGGGAGCTGTGCATCAAGGGCGATCCCGTCATGATGGGCTACTACAAGGAGCCCGAGCTCACCGCCGAGGTGCTGGTGGACGGCTGGTTCCACACCGGCGACCTGGTGCGGAAGGACGAGGAAGGCTACTACTACATCACCGGCCGGAAAAAGAACCTGATTATCCTGGCCAGCGGCGAGAACGTCAGCCCCGAAGAGCTGGAGAAACTGCTGTCCGCCTGCACCGATGTGCAGGAGTGCATCGTCAAGGAGAAGGACGGCAAGATCTGCGCCGAGGTCTACTGCCCGGCAGAGGCCCAGGACGCTGTGCGGGCCCACATCACCGAGGTGAACCGCACCCTGCCCCTGTACAAGCGGATGACCCTGGTGGAGTTCCGCAGCGCGCCCTTCGCCCGCAACGCCACCGGCAAGCTGGTCCGCGGCTGATGCAGAGGACGAAAACCATCCCTTTCCAATAAACGCAAGGCAGGCCGCCCCCCAAAGGGCGGCCTGCTTTTTTGCCGGATGCCATGCAAGAAAAAGGATGTGCGGGACAAAAATGAAAGTATACGTCGGACAGTGGATTTTTGCCTTGACAAACCGGCATCCCGCAGATATAATCAGAGCATTCCTCTTTGCACTGCATTACATCCGGCCCCCGGCCGGGTGCGAGATCAACAGTACAAACTGAGCAGGCGATGAACCGACAAGGTCATGGGGCCGGGCCGCCGTGTGCGGCAGCAGATGAAGTGTGTTATGACATCTGTGGGACAGTTGTATGTTCCACAGGTGTCTTTTTCTTTTTTCACAGGTGGAACAAACGTATCTCGGCGATGTGCTCACCACCTTCATCGCCTGGTTCGGGGTGAAAATTTCCAAGAAGGCCCCCGACCGGGACCATCCCTATGGCCATGAGCGGCTGGAATGCGTGGCCTCGCTGGTGCTGGGGGCAGTGCTCCTCATCACCGGCCTGGGGGTGGGCAAAAACGGCCTGGAAACCATTGCCTCGGGGCGGTATGAGACCCTGGCGGCGCCGGGGATGATCGCCCTGGTGGCCGCGGTGCTGTCCATTGTGGGTAAGGAGGCTATGTACTGGTATACCCGCTACTATGCCAAGCTGATCCATTCCTCCGCCTTTATGGCGGACGCCTGGCATCACCGGTCGGATGCCTTTTCTTCGGTGGGCTCCCTGATCGGCATTGCAGGGGCCCGGCTGGGCTTCCCGGTGCTGGACTCGGTGGCCAGCGTGGTGATCTGCCTGTTTATCATCAAGGTGGCCTATGACATCATGAAAGACGCCGTGGTGAAGATGCTGGACACCTCCTGCGGCGAGGAATACGAGAGCAAAATCATCGACTTTGTCTCGGCCCAGGAGGGCGTGGTGGGGGTGGACCAGCTCCGCACCCGGATGTTCGGCAGCAAGGTCTACATTGACCTGGAAATCGCCATGGACGGCAGCGAAACCCTGAGCCAGTCCCATCAGGTGGCCGAGCGGATTCACGACCAGCTGGAGAGCCAGTTCACCGACATCAAGCACATTATGATCCACGTCAACCCGGCGGAAGAATCCGCCTGACGGCCTGGAATATCCCATAAAAATCAGAAACGCCCCCGCTGCATGGTCTGCGCAGCGGGGGCGTTTGCTTTATGGAAGAGAGGTGGGGGAAATTACTTCACGGTGTGGTAGCCGTCGGGGTTGTTGCTCTGCCAGTTCCAGCTGTCGGCGCACATCTCCTCGATGCCGTACTCAGCCACCCAGCCCAGCTCACGCTTGGCCTTGGAGGGATCGGCGTAGCACTCGGCGATGTCGCCGGCGCGGCGGGGCTCGATGACGTAGGGCAGGGTCTTGCCGCAGGCCTTCTCAAAGGCATGGAGGACTTCCAGCACGCTGTAGCCCTTGCCGGTGCCCAGGTTGCAGATGAAGAGGCCGCACTTGGTCTCCAGCTTGCGGATGGCGCAGACATGGCCGCGGGCCAGGTCCACCACGTGGATGTAATCCCGCACGCCGGTGCCATCGGGGGTGGGGTAATCGTTGCCGAAGACATGGACCTTCTCCAGCTTGCCTACGGCCACCTTGGCGATGTAGGGCATCAGGTTGTTGGGGATGCCGTTGGGGTCCTCGCCGATCAGGCCGGACTTGTGGGCGCCGATGGGGTTGAAGTACCGCAGGACGGCCACGTTCAGGCTGGGATCTGCCTTGCAGACGTCGGCCAGAATCCGCTCGGTGAACACCTTGGTGGTGCCGTAGGGGTTGGTGGTGGCGCCGACGGGGAAGTCCTCGGTGATGGGGACGGTGGCGGGATCGCCGTAGACGGTGGCCGAGGAGCTGAACACAAAGTTGTGGCAGTCATGGCGGCGCATCACGTCCAGGATGGTGAGGGTGCAGTTCAGGTTGTTGGAGTAGTACTCAATGGGCTTCTGGACACTCTCGCCCACGGCCTTGTAGGCTGCGAACTGGATGACGGCGGTGATGTCCGGGCATTCGGTGAAAATGTGCTCGACCTGCTCGGGGTTGGTCATGTCCGCCTCAAAGAAGCGGAAGTCCTTGCCGGTGATCTGTTTGATGCGGTCCAGCACGACGGGGCAGGAGTTGTAGAAGTTGTCTGCCACCACAATGTCGTAGCCTGCGTTCAGCAGCTCAATGCAGGTGTGGCTGCCGATGTAGCCGGCGCCGCCCGATACCAAAATTGCCATAACAAAACCTTCCTCTCGATCGACTTTGTGGATATTGCCTGCCTGGGCAAGCGCCCCGGCTCTTCTTGATTACAGGATACCGCAGACGCCGCCCGGAATCAAGGGGCGGTGCGCTTATATACATGTAATTTTGTTGCGCTTTGTAAAAATGGAGGATGGGCCCACGCGATTTTTGATGCGGCCCCGATGAAGAATCAGACCACCGGATTCCTGCGCCCGGGCGCACAAAACCAGGCCCCCCGGCAGGGAGCCTGGCTTTGGGATGTCCGGTTATGCGGTGGCGACGGAGGATGTACTCCCATCGCAGTACTGGCCGCTGTAGTCGATGACCATGCTGTCGAAGTGCTGCCAGTCGGTCTCCACCAGGGTGTAGGTGTCGTCCTCCAGCTTGAGCTGCAGCACCACCGACTGTTCGGGGCCATAGCCCATCTCGGGCAGCAGGGCCCGGATGCCGTCCAGCACCGAGGCGGCATAGTCGTCCTCCAGGGCCTCATAGTCGGCGTCGGACATGGCGTCCAGGGCCTCCTGGGAGTAGATGCCGTGGCGGTCCAGGGCGGCGGCCCAGAGGCTGGCCGCGTCGTTCTGGCTGGTGTAGCGGACCAGAATGTCCATGGGCTGGACGGTGACGGTCACCGCATAGCTGCCGTCGTCCAGCTTGCTGGCGGCGCCCACCTGGTACTTGCTGAGGGCGTAAATATCCCGGATGAGGGCCACCGCCCGTTCGGCGGAGGCGTCGGTGGGATAGATGCCAAAGTAGTCCATCAGGATTTCTGCTTCCGCCGTGGTGTTCCAGACGTAATTCTGTTCCTTGGCTTCCTCGGCGGTGATGCCGATCAGATCCAGATAATCCTGGTTGTACTGGCCCAGATAGCAGGCGTCCAGATCGCCCTGGATGTAGGTCCTGGCCTGGTCGGGGGTGACGTCGCCGCAGGCGGCCAGCACAAAGACCAGGACCGCGGCCATCAGAACGGATGCGAGGCGGTGGATGGTGCGGGTCATAGAAACCTCCTCAGAAAGCGGCGGTCAGATCACGCCGCACTGTTTGCCGGTGAAAAAGCGGAGGGTGTTGGACACTCGGAATACCTTGCCGGCCCGCAGCACCGTGGAGGGAAACTCCGGGTGGGAGGGGCTGCAGGGGAAGTGTTCGGTTTCCAGGGCGAAGCCGTCGTATTTCTGCATGGGATGCAGGCCCTTGCCGGGGCTGGGGCAGTCCTGGAGATAGTTGCCGGTGTAGAGATGGACGCCGGGCTGGGTGGTGTAGACCTTCATGCTGATGCTGCTCTCATCGCAGGTGGCCCAGGCACAGATGCTCTGGCGGGCGCCGGCCCGGGGCCGGTCGATGACAAAGCAGTGGTCGTAGCCGCCGCCCACAATGCGGGTCTGGTCGCTGCCGGGGTTCAGGTCCCGGCCGATGGCCTTGCCCTTGGTGAAGTCCATGGGGGTGCCGGCCACCGGCAGAATGCGGCCGGTGGGGCAGGTCTCCTCGTTGCTCTCCAGATAGGTGGAGGCGAACAGCTTGAGCCGCTGGTTGAGGACCGAGCCCCCGCCGTTGAGGTTGAAATAGGTGTGGTTGGTCAGGTTGACAATTGTGTCGGCGTCGGAGGACACCCGGTAATCCATCCGGAAGGCATTGTCCGGGGTGAGGGTGTAGCGGACGGCAATCTTCATGTTGCCGGGGAAGCCGTCCTCCCCGTCGGGGCTTTCGGCCTCCAGCAGCAGGGTGTCGCCGAAGGCTTTCACCTCATAGGACTTGCGGGCAAAGCAGCCGTGGAGATGGTTGCGGCCGTTGTTGGCTTCCAGCTGGTAGGTTTTGCCGTTGAGGGTGAAGGCCGCCCCTTCGATCCGGTTGGCGTAGCGGCCCACAAAGGCGCCGCAGTAGGTGGCGGTGTCCAGCTCGTATTCCTGCATGGTGTCGTGGCCCAGGACCACGTCCACCGGGCCGCGCTTGGCCGGGACGATGATGTTTTTGATGATCGCCCCATAGTCCAGCACGCTGACCGTCAAGCCGCCGGGATTGGAGAGAATGTACTCGTTGACGGGGGTTCCGCTGTGGGTGAAACCAAAAAGCCTTGTTTCGATCTTGGCCATTGTGTCTGCCTCCTTCTGCCGGTATGCGGGCGGACACACAGAACACACCGCACCGGCCAAATTGGACCTGGTACAAAAAACGATCCTTTTCTCTATGATTATATCACAAATTTCAGGCATTTGCAGGGAAATCTTTTGTGTTGTGAATATAAATTTTCGGGAGTTCTTTGTGGAATATAACCGAGACGGCCGAGCGCAGAAAACCGCTTAAACAAAGACGCCGCCCCGAAAAATCGGGGCGGCAGAGCGAAAGGAGGTATGGAGGAGTTTAGAGCCGTTCGCGGAGCGCGGCCAGTTCGTCGGCATCGCGGACGGGATCAAGCAGCTGCAGAGCGTCGCGGGCGTAGGTGCGGGGAGCCGGACGGAAGGTCTGTCCGGCCCGGTCTGCCAGCACTTCCAGCATGGCGTAGGCCGACTGGACGCGGGGGTGGGAGGCGCTGGTGGCGGTGGGCTCGTCCTTCACCAGTTTGAAGTGCTCGGCGGTCATGTCGGCCAGCAGAGCGTCCAGAGCGGCGTCGGGGGAACCGGCCCGGTTCTTGAGGCCCTGGTACAGCAGCTGGGCCACAAAACCCAGGGTGGAGGCGGTGTACCAGTTGCCGTCAAACTGGTTGGGGTTGACGGCGGGGTCGGTGACGGGGGAGTTGATCTTGTTGGTGAGGTAAATCACCACCAGCCGCTCGGCGGGGTCGATGAGGGAGAGGGTGCCGGTCCAGCCCTGGTGGCCCACCGTGCCGGAGGAGGACTGGGTGCCGAAGTACCAGGCGCGGGCCAGGTCGGCTTCACGCCACCAGCCCAGGCCCCAGTTGGCCGCCGACTCAATCTTGGGCGCGGTGAAGGTGTCCAGCACGTTGCGGCTGAACAGACGGTGGTTGCCGTAGCCGCCGTCCAGCATGGCCGAGGCCAGCACCGCCAGGTCGGAGGCGTTGGCAAAGAGGCCGGCATGGCCCGACACGCCGCCCATGGCGTAGTAGGCTTTCTCGTCGTGGACCTCGCCCTGGAGGGTGTAGGTGCGGACGCCGGTGAAGGAGATGGCGCCGTCGCGGGTGTTGCCGTTCAGCTCGGTGGCGGCGCAGTCGTTGGGGCTGAAGCCGTGGTTCAGGGGCTGGTAAGTAATGTGGGTCAGGCCCATGGGCTGCCAGAAGTGGGCCGACAGGAAATCATCCAGACGGCTGCCGGTGACCTGCTCGATGACAAAGTCCAGCAGCATATAGTCCACGTCCGAGTAGAGGGTCTTGGTGCCGGGCTGATACATCAGCGGAGTCTTGCAGATGGATTCCAGGGTGCGGCGGCGGGTGGCGTCGTCCCCGGCCGAGCCGGAATACAGGACGTTGGGCACCCCGGGCGCGGCCTTCTGGGTGGTCTGGTCAAAGGCGTCGTTGTGGTACTGGGGATCGGCGGGGAAGCCGGCCTGATGCCGCAGCACGTCCCGGATGGTCAGCTGGGATTTCCACTGCTTGACGGTGGCCAGGCCGGGGTTTTCGTAGCCGTTGAAGGTGATGTCGATGGTGCTGTCCACAAAGGCGCTGCCCAGCAGGTCGGCGATCCGGGCGTCCAGGCTGATCTGGTTGTTGGTGACCAGATACTGCAATGCGTAGTTCACCGAATACATCTTGGTGTTGGAGGCCAGATCGTAGAGGGTGTCGTTGGTGACAGCGGGGCTGTCGGTCTTGGGGGTGCCGTCGGGGTTGTAGGCGTTGACGGTGCCCCAGGCGTTCCGGTAGATCATCCGGCCGTCCTTGATGACCGCCATCTGGGCGCTGGTGAAGCCGTGGGCCACATCCGCCGCCACAATGGCGTCGATGGCGTTCAGAACCGAGGTGCTGAGGCCCACGTCGGAGGGCTTGCCCTCGATGACGGTAGGATAGGGGATGGAGATCTGGACCGTCTGGCCGGCGGGCTGGATGCAGCTCACCTGGAGGGTGTTGAGGCCGTTGACGGTGAGGCCCGAGATATCCACCGCCCACACGCCGCCGCCCGCCATCCGGCTGGTGTCCACACTGTGGTTGTTGACGAAGAAGGCGAAGCTGGTGACTCCGGCGGCGGGGCAGACGTACAGGGTGCCCTGGCCACTGTAGCCAAAGAAGGTGTACATCCCGTTCATGGCCAGGGTATCGTCCACATACCCGGCCCAGTCGGGGAAGGTGGGCTGGGCCTGCCAGCTTCCGGCCGGGAGGCTGGCGGCGGTGACGGAGGCTTTGGAGGAGAACAGGCAGTTTTCCTCTGCGGTTTCGGAGGGGGCCGGGGCGGCGGTGCCGGCTGCGGCTGCGGCGGGGAGGGCGGCGCTGCTGGCCAGGGCGGCAGCCCCGGCGGCGACCGATGCTTTGAGGAAGTTGCGGCGGCTGATCTGTGTCATAACAAGTTCCTTCTTTCCAAGCTGGTGTAAACGGCGACCGAAATAAAACGCCAGGCGGCAGAGCGCCGCGGCGGATGAGATGGCTACACTGTAATGCGAAAGAACAGAATTGTCAATAAAACTCGAACAAACAGAAACGTTGTTTCATAAAACCCTGAAATGTAGAATGATTGACCAATAGTTATAGAACAAATGGACAAAAACAGGGTTGGATATACAATATTCCGGGAATCGGAGGGCGAAAGAAAACCCCGCCCTTGCCGCCCGGCGGGGCGGAAAGAGCGGGGAAGCGGGCCGGCATGGGCGGGGGCGTGTCAGAAATTCTGGCCGTTCCAGCCCCAGTCGTTCACCGGATGATAGGTGACATAGACCGCCTGGGCGGGGATGCCCAGCTGGTCGGCAAGAATCCGGCTGAGCTGGCCGGTCATCTTGTCGTAGTTGGCGGGGGAGGCGGAGCCGTAGAGGCTCACGGCGATATAGGCGCCCTGGTCCAGCTTGCGGCCGCCCAGCCAGAGGTCGCAGCTGTCCTGGATGGAAACCATCAGATAGGTTTCGGTTTTGTGCAGGGTGGTGATGGCCTGGCCAAAGGCGGCCTTGAGGGATTCCCGGCGGTCGGCCGGGACGGGCAGGGTGGTGCGCAGATCAATGAAAGGCATGGCGGGTCCTCCTTGTCAGCCGTTGGCGGCGTCCAGGGCATCCAGGGCGGCCAGAACGTCGGCGGCGTTGGTGTCGGGTTTGACTTTGGGCATGGCCTTGAGGATGGTGCCGTCCTCCCCGATGAGGTAGGTGGAACGGACGGTGCCCATGCTCACCTTGCCGTACTGCTTTTTCTCCTTCCAGACGTCGTACAGCTCCAGGACGGCGTGGTCGGGGTCGGACAGCAGCAGGAAGGGCAGCTCATATTTGGCGGCAAACTTCTGGTGGGATGCGGCGGAGTCCTTGCTGACGCCGATGACCACCACGCCCCGCTGCTGGAATACGCCATAGGATGCGGCGAAGGCGCAGGCCTGGCGGGTGCAGCCGGGGGTGTTGTCCCGGGGATAGAAATACAGCACCACCTTCTTGCCCCGGAAGTCGGACAGGCGGTGGACATGGCCCTCGGCGTCGGGCAGGGCGAAGTCGGGTGCGAGGGTGTTTTCACTGAGCATGAGAGATGCCTCCTTTTGTGTGGATGATGCCTTCAGGATACCATATTTAGGGGCTGGGAGCAAGCCTTTGGGGCAGGGGACGGGCTGCCTCTTGACGGCCTGACGGCGGCGCGTTATACTGTCCCGGGCGGGGGCTGCAGCGGCGCAGCCTCCGCATGAAAAAGGACGAGAAAAAGAACCAAACAAAAGGAGAATTCACGTTATGCCATCTGGAGAAAAGAACCTGACGGAAGGGCCGCTGGCGCGGCAGATTCTGGTCTTCAGCGTGCCGTTGGTCCTGTCCAACCTGCTGCAGGCCCTGTTCAATATGTCGGATATCGCCGTAGTGGGACGGTTCGCCGGTTCCCAGGCTCTGGGCTCGGTGGGTTCCACCACCATCTTCGTCACCCTCATCACCGGTTTCCTCATCGGTCTGGGCGGCGGCGTCAACGTGCTGGTGGCCCGGTTCTACGGCGCCGGCAACACCCGGGATGTGGAGAAATCGGTCCATTCCTCCCTGCTGGTCTGTCTGGCCGCCGGCATCCTGATGCTGCTGATCGGCGTGGTGTTCTCGCCGGCGCTGCTGCGGCTTCTGGGCACCAAGCCCGACCTGCTGGAGGGAGCCATCCTCTACCTGCGGATTTATTTCCTGGGCATGCCCGCCATGGCCATCTATAACTTTGGCAACGGCGTGTTCAGCGCGGTGGGCAACACCCGCAAACCTCTGATTTACCTGTCCATTTCGGGCGCACTGAACGTGGTGCTCAACCTGTTCTTTGTCATTGTCTGCCAGATGAGTGTGGCGGGCGTGGCCCTGGCCAGTATCCTGACCCAGTACCTCTCGGCGGGCCTGATTCTGCGGGCGCTGGCCCGCACCGAAAGCTGCTACGGCATCCGCCGGGACCAGCTTCGCCTGGACCCTGCCATGATCCGCAGCATTCTGGGCCTGGGCGTTCCCGCCGGCTGCCAGAACGCTATTTTTGCCCTGGCCAACCTCTTCATTCAGGCCGGCATCAACACCTTTGACACGGTGGTGGTCAGCGGCAACTCGGCCGCCGCCAACGCCGACCCCCTGGTCTATGACGTGATGGCCGCCTTCTACACCGCCTGTTCCAGCTTTATGAGCCAGAACTACGGCGCCGGCAAGCGGAACCGGGTCAAGCGGAGCTATTTCATCTCCCTGGGCTATTCCTTCGGCATCGGCGCGGTGCTGGGCCTGTCCCTGGTGTTCTTTGGCCGGACCTTCCTGGCCCTCTTTACCACCGAACAGGCGGTCATCGAGGCCGGTATGCAGCGCCTGGTGATTATGGGCCTGTGCTACCCGGTGTCGGCCTTCATGGACTGCACCATCGCCGCCTCCCGCGGCCTGGGCCGTACCATCGTCCCCACCATCATCGTGATTATGGGCTCCTGCGTGTTCCGTGTGGCATGGGTGTACACCATCTTTGCCTACTTCGGCACCCTCCAGTCCCTCTATCTGCTGTTTGTCTGCTCCTGGAGCATCACAGCCATCGCCGAGATCATCTACTTCGCCTGGGCCTACAAGGAACAGATGAAGATCTACGACCCGGCATAAATTCAGTTCCATCATCGACAGGAGACGCTCCGGGCGGGGCGTCTCCTTTTTTGCTGGAGCGGGCACCGGGGAGGACCCGCATCTTGACAGGCCGGGAATTTGGGTGTTTACTAGAATAAAGTATTGCCTGAAGGAGGGGCGGCCGCCATGGATGCGGCCGGATGTGTATGGAAAAGAATCTGACGACGGGCAGCGTATTCCGCAACATTGTGGGATTTTCGCTGCCCTATTTGCTGGCCTATTTTTTGCAGACCCTGTACGGCATGGCCGACCTGTTCATCACCGGCCAGTTCAGCGGCACGGCGGACATCACGGCGGTGTCCATCGGCAGCCAGGTGATGCACATGATCACCGTCATGATTGTGGGCCTGGCCATGGGCACCACCATCGCCATCGGCCGGGCGGTGGGAGGTCAGGAGAGGGAAAAGGCCTCCCTGGCCATCGGCAACAGCGTCACCCTGTTTATGGGATTGTCGGTGGTGCTGACGGCGGTGCTGCTGGCCCTGGTGCGGCCCATTGTGGCGGTGATGTCCACCCCCGCCGAGGCGGTGGAGGGAACGGTGCAGTATCTCACCATCTGCTTTATCGGCATTCCCTTCATCACCGCCTATAATATCATCAGCTCGATTTTCCGGGGGCTGGGAGACTCCAGGAGCCCCATGAAATTTGTGGCGGTGGCCTGCGCGGCCAATATCCTGCTGGACTATCTGTTCATCGGCGGGATGCACCTGGGCCCGGCGGGCGCGGCTCTGGGCACCACCCTGTCCCAGACCCTCAGCGTGGTGGTGTCCCTGGTGATGGTGACCCGCCAGAAAACCGCCCTCGCCCTGGGGAAAGCCAGCTTCCGACCCCGAAAGGACGTGCTGGGCTCCATCCTGCGGGTGGGCGTGCCGGTGGCCCTGCAGGACGGGTTCATCCAGATTTCCTTTCTGCTGATTACCGTCATCGCCAACAGCCGCGGCCTGGACGACGCGGCCGCCGTGGGCATTGTGGAAAAGGTCATCAGCTTTGTGTTCCTGGTGCCCAGCTCGATGCTGTCCACCGTGTCGGCCCTGGCGGCCCAGAACATCGGCGCCGGCAAATACGACCGGGCCGTCCAGACCCTCCGGTATGCGGTGGGGATGTGCCTGGGCTTTGGGCTGGTGGTGGGCATTGTGGTGCAGTTCACCGCCGGAAACATTGTGGCCCTCTTTGACAGCACCCCCGGGGTGGTGGCCGCCGGCAGCCAGTACATACGGGGCTATATCTGGGACTGTATGTTCGCCGGGGTGCACTTCAGCTTCAGCGGGTATTTCTGCGCTTATGGCCGGTCGGGGGTGTCCTTCCTCCACAACGCCCTGTCCATTGTGCTGATCCGCATTCCGGGGGCCTATCTCATGTCCCTGCTGTTCCCGGAAACGCTGCTGCCCATGGGCTGCGCCGCCGCGGCCGGCTCGCTGCTGTCGGTGGTGGTCTGCCTGATTGCGATGGCCTGGCTGCGGCGCAGAGGCGCCCTGGACCAGCCGGCGGCAGTGTGAAGGTTCACAAAATCCTCAAACAAATCGGGTTGACATTCCCGGGAGGCTGTGATACAGTGTAGGCGTTTGATAGGTAAGGCTCCTACAGGGATATGGGCTGCTGCCGCAAAACGGTGGAGACACCGTGCGCAGGTCTGAACAGGATGCGTCGCAACAAGGCGCATCATAATGCAGCTACACCGCCCTGCAGAGCTAAAGCTCAGGCGAACGTATGTGTGTTTTTTGCCCGCTTGTCCTGTCGGACGAGCGGGATTTTGTTTTTTGGTCCAGAAAGGCAGGTGGATGCAATGGACCCCAGCAGTAGACGAAGGCGGGCAGACCGCAGACAGCACAGCCATTGGAGAGGGTACAGGCATCCCGGCCTGATGCCTTGATTCCGTGCGCTCTGTGCGTCCGTGATCTGCCGGAAACGGTGGAGACGGGCGCTTTTTTGCGCCCTTCTCCCGGGAAGGGAGGATCACATCATGATGATGAAATGGATCAAAGCATATGCTGCGGCGCAGAACACCGCCGCCAAGCTGTCGGATGCACGTCTGCGGGAGGCTGCGGCCTGCACCGAACAGGAACTGATGGAAAAGCTGGGCACCGCCCCGGCCGGCCTGACCGAGGAACAGGCCGAGGCCGCCCGGGAAACCTTTGGGGCCAACCGTCTGGCCCGGGTCAAGCGCAAGAGCGGTCCCCGGCGGCTGCTGGAGGCCTTCGCCGATCCGTTCTCGCTGGTGCTGCTGCTGTTGGCGGTGGTGTCGGCCCTGACGGATGTGGTGTTTGCACCGCCGGCAGAGCGGAGCTACACCACGGTGGTCATCATCACCGTCATGGTGGTGGTGTCGGGGGTGCTGCGGTTTGTCCAGGAGACCCGCAGCAGCAACGTGGCCGAAAAGCTCACCGCCATGATTCACACCACCGCCTGCATCGAGCGGGAGGGCGTGCGGGCCGAGCGCCCCATGGAGGAGATCGTGGTGGGGGACATCATCCACCTGTCGGCCGGGGATATGATCCCGGCGGACCTGCGGATTCTCAGCGCCAAGGATCTGTTTTTGAGCCAGTCGGCCCTCACCGGCGAGAGTGAGCCGGTGGAAAAGTGGGGCGAGCCCGACAGCCGGGACCTGCCCCTGACCGAGCTGCCCTGCCTGGTGTTTCAGGGCAGCACCGTGGTCAGCGGCAGCGCCCGCGCGGTGGCGGTGGCCGTGGGCGGCAATACCATGTTCGGCGCCATTGCCCGGACCCTGAGCGACAAGCCCCCCAAGACCGCCTTTGACAAGGGCATCGGCTCGGTGTCCCGGCTGCTGATCCGGTTTATGGCGGTGATGGCCCCGGTGGTCCTGCTGCTGAACGGCTTCACCAAGGGCAGCTGGATGGAGGCGCTGCTGTTCGCCATCTCGGTGGCGGTGGGCCTGACCCCTGAGATGCTGCCCATGATCGTCACCACCTCTCTGGCCAAGGGCGCCCTGGCCATGAGCAAGCAGAAGGTCATCATCAAGAACCTGAACGCCATCCAGAATCTGGGCTCGGTGGACATCCTCTGCACCGACAAGACCGGCACCCTGACCCAGGACAAGGTGGTGCTGGAAATGCACCTGGACATCGACGGCCGGCCCAACGACCGGGTTCTGCGCCACGCCTTTTTGAACAGCTGGTTCCAGACCGGGCTGAAAAACCTGATCGACCTGGCAGTCATCGAAAAGCAGCAGGAGCTGGGGGCCGAAACCCTGGTCCAGACCTACCGCAAGGTGGACGAGGTGCCCTTTGACTTTGAGCGCCGCCGGATGAGCGTGGTAGTCTGCGATACCGCCGGCAAGACCCAGATGGTCACCAAGGGCGCAGTGGAGGAGATGCTGTCCTGCTGCGCCTGGGCCGAGCGGGACGGCCAGCCTCTGCCCCTGACCGATGACCTGCGCCGCCAGGTGCTGGCCCAGGCCGACCGGATGAACGCCCAGGGAATGCGGGTGATTGCGGTGGCACAGAAGAGCAATCCCGCCCCGGTGGGCCAGTTCTCCACCGCCGATGAGTGCGATATGGTGCTGATCGGCTTCCTGGCCTTCCTGGACCCGCCCAAGGCCACCGCGGCCGCCGCCATCGAGGCCCTGAACAACTACGGCGTTCAGGTCAAGATCCTCACCGGCGACAACGAAAAGGTCACCTGCGCCATCTGCGGCCAGGTGGGCCTGCCGGCCGACCGGGTGCTGCTGGGCAGCGAGATGGACGCCCTCAGCGACGAGGAGCTGGCCTGCCGCGCCGAGACGGTGTCGGTGTTCGCCAAGCTGTCCCCGGCCCAGAAGGCCCGCATCATCCAGCTGCTGCGGAAAAACGGCCACTGCGTGGGCTATATGGGGGACGGCATCAACGATGCCGCCGCCCTGCGGGCCGCGGATGTCAGCATCTCGGTGGACACCGCCGTGGATATCGCCAAGGAGTCGGCCTCCATTGTCCTGCTGGACAAGGACCTGATGGTGCTGGAGCAGGGCCTCATCGAGGGCCGCAAGACCTACGCCAACATGATGAAGTACATCAAGATGACCGTCTCCTCCAACTTTGGCAACATGCTGTCGGTGCTGGCAGCCAGCGCCTTCCTGCCCTTCCTGCCCATGACCGCCCTCCAGCTGATTCTGCTGAACCTGGTGTACGACCTGTCCTGCACTGCCATTTCCTGGGACAACGTGGACGAGGACTATCTCCGGGCCCCCTGCCGCTGGGATGCCGGCGGCATCGGCCGGTTCATGTTCTGGAACGGCCCGGTGAGCTCGGTGTTTGACATCCTCACCTTCCTGCTGATGTACTTTGTGTTCTGCCCGGCCTCCGCCGGCGGCAAGCTGTACACCCAGCTCACCGACCCCGCCGCCAAAGACGCCTGGGCCGCCCTGTTCCAGACCGGCTGGTTTGTGGCCTCCATGTGGACCCAGACCATCGTCATCCACATGATCCGCACCCCCAAGCTGCCCCTGATCCAGAGCCGCGCCTCGGCCCCGCTCACCGCCCTGACGCTGGCGGGCATTGGCGTGGTGACCGCGCTGCCCTTTACGCCCCTGGCCCCGGCTCTGGGCCTGACCGCTCTGCCTGCGGGCTACTTCGCCGCCCTGGCGGGGATTGTGGCGGGCTATATCCTGCTGGAAAGCCTGGCCAAGAAGCACTACATCCGCCGGTATCACAACTGGCTGTAATCTGAAAAAGGAACACACCATGGAACACCCGACCCAGCCCGGCGGCCGCGATGGAACACCATCGGGCCGTGAGGTTCCCTCACAACGAAAAAATCCGCTGTTTCCGCCGGATGCCGGCAGGGAACATGCGGATTTTTTGTTGTCTGTGTTTTGGGATTATTCCCGGGTGATCTGCTGGAAGAAGGCCCGGGCCCGGTCCAGATCCTGGGCGTTGGGATGGCCCTTGGCCAGGCCGCCCACCAGCTTGAAGGGGCCGAAGGTGTCGTAGCCCTTGCAGCCGAATTCTCCCGCCACGGTGCAGCCCCGCTGGGCGGCAAGGGCCCGCAGGGCCTTGGAGCCGGAGCCCTTGGCGCCGCCGTAGGTGCAGACGAAAAAGACCTTTTTGTTTTGGGGGAGGTACTGCCGGGCGAATTCCACCACGGCCTTGTGGTATTCAAACCCGTAAATTCCCGAGGCGAACCCGATGCAGTCGTAGTCCTCCAGATGGACGGCCTGCCGGGTTCGCACGTCCACCAGGTCGGCGGCGCCCTCCCGGGCCATGGCCTGCACCACCTGCAGGGTGTTGCCGTGGTGGAACGAAAGATAACAGATTGCGGTTTTCATGGCGTTCTCCTTTGGGTCACCGGGCGTCCTGGTCCAGGGCCTCGATCAAAAAGCTCACCGGCCGGAAGCCGTCGTTGCAGGAAATCATGGCCGAACGGGGGTTCTTCATCCAGCCGTCGTAGAAGTTCTGGCCGCCGTGGCTCAGGGCCAGCACAAAGGGAGACATGGTGTCCCAGGCGCTCTGACACAGGCCCTCCGGCTTTTCCCAGCCGTTGGCGATGAACACCTGGCCCGGCTTCAGGTCGCAGGCGTGAAGGATGGGGTTCTCATAGGCGGCAATGAGGTCGTCGTACCGCGCCATCCGCATGACGGTGATTCTGCATTGTTTCATGGCGGTTCCTCCTGTGGGGTGTGTGCCTATTGTAGCACACCGCCGCCCGGGAGGAAAGGGGAAGGGCGCTTGCTGAACGCGATATGGATTTCAAGACAAAAAGAAAAACACCCGGCAACCTTGAACCGCCCCATATTGTGCGGACAGTACAAAAAAGAGGCCTGCAAGGGGTAGAACAAGCGAATCAAAGACTGGCCTGGCGAAGCGAGAGCGGAGCCAGGCCAGTCTT
>NZ_NFKB01000032.1:0-39847 GCF_002160175.1 Faecalibacterium sp. An192 | reverse complement strand
TGTAAGAATTACTTTTTGGAATTTTAAGTGTTTCCAACACTTTAAAGGTTCCGTTACAAGTATTCGATATTGTTCAATTTTCAAGGTCCTGTCCGCTCAGCCTCTCGGCCGGCGACCTGTTTATTTTATCACGTCCGGTCCGTTTTGTCAAGCACTTTTTTCATCTTTTTTCAAGTGATTTTGAAGTGCTTTCATTCTTTCGGACTCTCGCGGAAGCCGCTCCGCTGGGCGCCTGAGTATAATACTACAGAGTCCGACTTTTGTCAAGCACTTTTTCCAACTTTTTTGATTTTTTCGTCCCGACTCTATTCTGGACAGAAAAAGAGCCGCCTATACACAGTACAGACGGCTCTTCTTATATAAATGGAATCAGCGGATTTCGATATTCAGCTTATACTTCAGGTTGCCCAGGATCTTCTTGACGGTCCGCTCCACCTGCTCGGCATCCATTTCCCCATGGGGATCTGCCAGAACCAGCGAGAAGGCCATGCTCTTCTTCCCTTCGCCCAGGTTCTTGCCGCGATAGATATCAAACAGGCTGACATCGGTGACCAGCGGGCTGGCCTTGCGGATGGTATCCTCAATTTCACCGCAGGTGACCGCCTCATCGCAGACCAGGGCCAGGTCGCGCTTGACCACGGGGTACGGGCTGATGGGCTGATAGTGCAGTTCGCCCTCCACGCAGCCGCTCAGAGCCTCATAGTCCAGCTCGGCCAGATAGATATTCTGGTTTTCCTTTTCATCCTTGGCGATCTTCAGTTCGGCGTTGATCTCATTGGACAGCTTGCCGAAGACGCCCAGACGCTTGCCCTTGCACCAAACCGATGCAGCAATGCCCGGGTGGAGCCATGCGGTCTCCGTCTCCCGCTCATAGGTGAAGCTGAGGCCCAGAGAGGCCGCCAGTGCCTCCAGAGCGCCCTTGACGGTGAAGAAGTCCTCACCGGGGCCGAACACGCCCATGCAGAGGGTCTGACGCTCATGGGGACGCTCGGTCAGGGGCAGTTCCTTGGGCAGATAGACGGGGGCAATCTCTGCCAGACGACCGGCAGCATTGCCTTTCTTCAGGTTGTCCACGATGACATTCAGCATGGACGGAGCCAGCATGGTCCGCATGATGGACAGATTTTCGCTGATGGGGTTCAGGATGCGGATGGCCTTGCGGGCCGCATCATCCGCCGGGATATGCAGCATATCCAGCTCCGCAGTGGAATAGAAGGCCAGCGTGGAAGCCTCATAGAAGCCCTGTCCGGCCAGCAGACGCTTGACCTTCAGGGTGCGCTTCTGCTCATCGTTCAGGCCGCCATTGGTAACAGCTGCGGTCTTCAGGAAGGTAGGCACGATATGATCGTAGCCGTACTCACGGATGACCTCCTCGGCCAGGTCGGGATAGCCCTCCACATCCTCGCGGTAGAGAGGAACGCTTACCTTCCACTGGCCGTTCTCCACGTCCACCGTGAAAGACAGACGGGTCAGAATGTCAATCATGACCTCATCCGGCACGCGGATGCCCAGCACATCGCAGATCTTCTCCGGGGTGGTGGTAATCACCTTGCGGTCGGTGGAACGGCCGTCGGTGCAGTCGAACTCCAGGGTAGTGATGTCGCCGCAGTCCAGCTGCTGGATCAGGTGCAGTGCACGAGCCAGGCCCAGCTGGGGCGAGCTGAAGTCCACGCCCTTCTCATAGCGGGCCGAGGAGTCACTGGACTGGCCCAGAGAACGGCTGGTCTTGCGGACCGAGTCGCGGGCAAAGGTGGCGCACTCGAACAGCAGGCTGGTGGTATGCTCATCCATACCCGAGTTGGCGCCGCCCATGACGCCGGCCAGAGCCACCGGCTTCTCGGCGTCGCAGATCACCAGGTTATTTTCGTTGAGGGTGAATTCCTTCTCGTCCAGGGTGACGATCTTCTCGCCGGGGCGGGCGCGGCGGACGTCAACGCAGCGGCCTGCCACCTTGTCCAGGTCGAAGGCGTGCATGGGCTGGCCGATTTCCAGCAGGGTGTGGTTGGTGATATCCACCACGTTGCTGATGGAGCGCAGGCCGCACAGGGCCAGATGCCGCTTCATCCAGCGGGGCGACTCGCCCATCCGGATATTGCGGACATAGTGGGCCATATAGCGGGGGCACAGGTCAGGGGCCTCCACCGTCACCGAAATGGGCGCATCCGGCTCACATACGGTGGTGTAATCGGTAGCGGGCATGTGCAGGGGCTTATTCAGGACGGCAGCCACCTCACGGGCGATGCCCAGGATGGACTGGCAGTCGGGGCGGTTGGCGGTGATGGAGATATCGAAAATCGAATCATCCAAGCCCACCACCGGGCAGATGTCTGCGCCGGGGACGGTGTCCTCGGGCAGAATCAGCAGACCATAGACGTCCGAGCCGGGGTACAGATCATCGTTCAGACCCAGCTCCTCGCCCGAGCAGAGCATGCCGTTGGACTCAAAGCCCTGCATCATCCGCTTTTTGATGTGGATGCCGCCGGGCAGAGTCGAGCCGTCCAGGGCGGCAGGAACATGAGCTCCCACAAAAATATTGGATGCGCCGGTGGTGATGTGGATCTCGTGGCCGTAGTCGCCGCAGTCCACCACACACTTGCTCAGGTGGGTGCCCTCCTGCTTTTCGATGGAGGTGATGACACCCACCACCACTTTGTCGATGCCGGCGGACAGGTCCACCCGCTCCTCTACTTCAAAGCCGCAGGAAAAGAGCTTCTCCTCCAGTTCCTCGGCGGTAATGTCGATATCGACCAGCTCTTTCAGCCAACTGAAAGGTACTTTCATCTTAACCCATCCTCCCTCTTATTCATGGAACTGACCCAGGAACCGCAGGTCGTTCTCAAACATCAGACCGATGTTGTTGATGCCGTATTTCAGCATGGCGATGCGCTCGATGCCGATGCCGAATGCGATGCCGGAGTAGACCTCGGGGTCGATGTTGCAGTTGCGCAGAACCTTCTGGTTCACCACGCCGCCGCCCAGAATCTCGATCCAGCCGGTGTGCTTGCAGAGGCTGCAGCCCTTACCGTGGCACTCAAAGCAGCTGACGTCCACCTCGACACTGGGCTCAGTGAAGGGGAAGTAAGAGGGACGCAGACGGGTGCGGACCTCGCTGCCGAACAGCTTCTGGACAAAGACGTCCAGCATGCCCTGCAGGTCGCAGAGATTGATCCCCTTGTCCACCACCAGGCCCTCCATCTGATGGAACATGGGGCTGTGGGTGGCGTCCGAGTCGGAACGGAAGACGCGGCCGGGAACCAGAACCTTGATGGGAGGACGCTCGGCGTCCATGGTGCGGATCTGGCCGGTGGAGGTCTGGGTCCGGAGCAGCAGCTCATCGGACAGGTAGAAGGTATCCTGCATATCCCGGGCGGGGTGATCCTTGGGGACATTCAAGCGGGTGAAGCAGTGGTCGTCGTCCTCGATCTCGGGGCCCTCGTAAATTTCAAAGCCCATGCCGGCGAAGGCGTCGATGATCTGGTTGCGGACCAGGGTCAGGGGGTGCAGACCGCCGGTGGGGCGGGTCTTGGCCGGCAGGGTGATGTCCACCGTCTCAGCGGCGTTGCGGGCGGCCAGCTCGGCCTGGTTGACCCGGACAGCGGCGGCATCGTAATCCGCCTGAACCTTCTGCTTCAGCTCGTTGATGGCCTTGCCCATGGCGGGACGCTCGGCGGCGTCCACCGTCCGCAGATTCTTCATCAGAGCGGGCACCTGCCCGTTTTTGCTCAGGTACTTCTGCCAGAACGAAGCCAGAGTTTCCTTGGAGGTGACCTGCGCCAGGTCGGCTTCGGCCTGTCTGGCCAGCTCGTCAATGATTGCCTGCATACATTTTCTCTCCTTTTTCTACAGTATCTCGTGCTTCGGGACGGAACAGAAAAAGGCCCCGTCCCCCGGCGGCCAATGGCCAGCCAAGGGACGGAGCCTCATAAAATACTCCGTGGTACCACCCAAATTCCGCGCAGGTGCGACGCTGCGCGGCACTCGAACGCCGTAACGGGGCACACCGTCCCGCACTACCGGACGGCCAAAAGCCGTCTTTCCCGCGGGCCGCTCAGGAGCGAACTTCTCCGCTGCTGCCTCCGGGGGCCCTTGCAGCCGGTGGAGCCCCTCTCTGCGCCAGGCGCACAGCGCGTACTTTCTCCGTCATCGCGTTTTTCGTGATTCGCTTTGCTTATAGTAACACAAACCGCCGGGTTTTGCAAGCCTTTCGGCGCGGGGTCTGTTACGGGGTCAGGCGGTTGGGGCCGCGGAACAGGAACATGCACTCCTTGATGGACAGGCCCACCAGCAGCATAGTCAGGCGGTCGATGCCCAGACCGAAGCCGCCGTGGGGCGGACAGCCATAGCGGAAGAACTCCAGATAGAATTCCACATCCTGGCCCAGGCCCTTCTCCTCTGCCTGCTTCTTCAGCACCTCGTAGCGGTGCTCACGCTGAGCGCCGGTGGTGATCTCCACACCGCGCCAGATCAGGTCATAGCCCTGGGGCACGCCGTTCTCGTCCCGCATGTGATAGAAGGCGCGCTTCTCTGCGTCGTAGTCGGTGACGAACAGGAACTCGTGGTTGTAGTGCTTCTTGACCCAATCGTAGCTCAGACGCTCGGCCTCGGTGGTCAGGTCGCCCTTTTCGGACTCATCCACCGTGTAGCCGAAGTCCTCCTCCAGACCCTTGTACAGGTCGGCCAGCTTGACCACCGGGAACGGAGTCTCAGGCACCACCACCGGCAGGCCAAAGGTCTCCTCGATCTCCTGGCCGTAGGCGTCCTTCACAGCCTGCAGGGCAGCCTTCAGCAGCTCTTCCTCCAGATGCATCACATCGCGGAACGAGTTGATGTAGCTGAATTCCAGGTCAAAGCCGGTGAACTCGGTGGTGTGCTTGTTGGTGTAGGACTTCTCGGCGCGGAACACGGGGCCCACCTCGAAAATCCGCTCAAAGCCGCTGGCCATAGCCATCTGCTTGTAGAACTGAGGGCTCTGGGCCAGGTAGGCGTTGCGGTCGAAGTAGTCCACCTTGAACACCTCCGAGCCGCTCTCGCTGGCAGCAGCGATCAGCTTGGGGGTGTGAATCTCGATGAAGCTCTTGTCCAGCAGATACTTGCGCATGGCGTTGACCATGACGGTCTGGGCCTTGAACATCAGCTGGTTCTCATCGGTGCGCAGGTCGATCCAGCGGTAGTCGATCCGCTGGTCGATGCTGGAGCGCTCCACCGCCTTCTTTTTCTTGGTGGCGGCGATCTCCTTGCGGACGATGGGCAGGGCGTCGGCGATGCTCTCAATCTCGATGGTCTCGGGGATCATCTCGATGCCGCCCATCTTGACGTAGTCGTTGGCCATCACCTTGCCCACCACCGTGATGACCGAGTCACCGGTCAGCTGGTCGATGGTATCCACCAGGTCGGGGTGATCCTCTTTCTCCACGGTGATCTGGAGTTTGCCGGTGATATCCTTCAGGACAATAAAGGCCATCGCCTTGCTGCTGCGAAGATTCTCAATAAAGCCCTGCACCTTGACGGTTTCGCCAATATGGCTGCGGACTTCGGAAATATAGGTTCGATCCATTCCAATCCTCCCCAATCCATGACCAGAACGCGGTCATGTTGTCGTTCTCTGGTATAACAGCTCTATTATACTGTATTTCGGGGCAAAATCAAGCGAAAATCTTTCTCCCCTGTTTCAAACCGGATTTGCGCCGCCCCCAAAACGCAGAAAAGGCACGGCTGCCCGCCCCCAAGGAGCCGCATCCGTGCCCTGTCCGTTTAAAAGTCGTTTTCCCGGCGGTCCTCCTCCAGATCGGGGGTACGGGCCGCCTTCTCCACCACGGTGGTTTCCACCCGGTGGCCGGAGACATTCTTGACGTCAATTTTCAGCCCGTAGCCTTCGCAGGAGAACTGTTCCCCCTCGTCGGGCACACGGCCCACAATCCCGCAGATCAGGCCGTTGAAGGTCTCGTGCTCGTCGGTGGGCAGCTGGACATCCAGCTCCTCGGCCACCTCTTCCAGAGAGGCCGAGCCGCGGATCTCCCAGCAGTTCTCCCCAATCTTCTGGATTTCCACCTGGCGGACGGTGTCCTCGTCGTCCATGGTGCCCACCAGTTCCTCCATCAGGTCGTGGACGGTGACGATGCCGCTCATTCCGCCGTATTCGTCGATGACGATGGCGAAATATTTCCGCTCCTGCTTCATCCGGCTGAACAGGGCATCCGCCCGGATGCCCTCCGGCACAAAGAAGGGGTTATCCACCGCATATTTCATTACCGACCGGCGGGACAAGTCGTCCAGCCGGAAATAATCCTTGGTGTTCAGCACGCCCACCACGTCGTCCTGGCTCTCACCGCACACCGGGAAGTAAGTATACAGGTGATCCCGGATAGTCTGGGCCCAGACGTCCATTTCGTCGGCCAGGTAGAGGCAGACCACATCGCGGCGGCGGGTGCTGACCTCCTCCGCGGTGGTGTCGTTCATATCAAAGACGTTCTGAATGATTTCGTTCTCGTCGTTTTCGATGGTGCCCTGCTGGCTGCCCTCCATCAGCATCATCTTGATTTCGTCCTCGGTGACCAGCTCCTGATTCTGGTTGGGGTCGATGCCCAGCAGCCGCAGCAGGCCATTGGTGGAGGCCGTCAGCAACCAGACCAGAGGAGCGCAGATTCTGGACATAAAGTACAGGACGCCGGACAGGCCCAGAGCCAGGCTTTCGCTCTCCTTCATGGCCAGACGCTTGGGCACCAGCTCACCAAAGACAATGCTGAAATAGGTCAGCACCAGGGTGATGAGAACCACCACCGCCGAGTGCACCGCACTGCGGGGCACCTGGATATTCAGGCCCAGCAGCAGGTCCACGATGGGGTCCGCAAAGTTTTCCGCCGCAAAAGCGCCGCCCAGCAGGCCGGCCAGGGTAATGGCCACCTGGATGGTGGCCAGGAATTTGGCGGGCTGACGGGTCAGGGCCATCAGCCGCTTGGCCCGTCTGTCCCCTTCCTCGGCCAGGATCTTGAGACGGGCCTCACTCATGGAAATCACTGCGATCTCCGAGCTGGCAAACAGCGCGTTGACCGCAATCAGAACGATTTGTAAAATAAAAGCGCCAATCATATTTGTTTTCTCCATTCTTTCGTCGTGATCTGCAGGAACACAAAAAGCACAGTCCGCAGCTTATTTCAAGCGCAGACTATGCTCATAAATTCATCCGATTCATAACACGCCGTGGAGAAACAAAGGCTGCCGTATGGGGATCCCCATCCGAACCGTCTTCCATGGAACTTTCACACCTCTCTTCCTGTACATATTAAGGTAATCATACCACAGCACCGAAGAGATGTCAAGACATACGATGTCAGACGGGCAGCTCGGCTCCCAGCCTGTCGGCGATGGCCTGGGGTGCCAGACCTTCGCCAATCACGATCAAAACCTCCTGTCCCTCCCGGATGGGACAGAGAGAGAAATGTTCCCGGGTGGCGTTCAGTTCCAGCCAGCCCGTCCGGGTGGGCAAAAAGCCCTTGACCCGGAAAATCCGGCCGCAGGCAGGGTCCTGCCAGAGGGCTTCCACCCGGCGGCGCAGCTCTTCCGGGGTCAGGTCCAGATGCAGGAAGTACACCGACTCAAAGCCTCCGGCCTCTGCACCCGAAAGGTTCTGCTTGCGGTAGCTGGCCTGATGCCAGCCGCAGGAGGCCAGCCGGGCAAAATCTGCGTCGTCCATCTGGTCCCATTCCTTGGCCAGAACGTCTTTCCCGTCGCTGAACCGCCGGGCACAGCCTGCAGCCTCCAGAGCGCGGTCCAGACGGGCCAGAACGGCGTCGGCCTTATCCTTGCCGGCCTCGCCGTATTTGCTGAGGATCACGCAGCCTGCCCCGGCCGCCTCGCTGGCCAGCAGGTATTCCGCCTGGGGCGAGAGATTTTCCTCCAGGGTGGCGTCCAGAACGGTGATGACGCTGCCCGGCTCATACCACCGGTCCACCGGCTCCTCACAGAGGGAGTCGAAGAACTCGTCCACGTCGTAAATCCCCGAGGGCTCCACCAAAACCCGGTCGTAGCCCAGCATCCCCATGGCAATCAGTTTGGTGCGGAACCGCCGTTTGTGGCAGTCGGCGTCGCAGCCGCCCGCGATCATTTCCAGGTCGCATTGGGGGCCTTCCAGGTCCTGCAGCAGCATCCGGTCCACGTTGACGGCGCCGTAGTCGTTCTCCAAAATTCCGATTTTCTGGCCCTGGTCCATCAGCCAGCGGGCATAGCGGCGGATCAGGGTGGTCTTGCCCGCCCCCAGGAATCCGGTAATAAGATCAATTTTTATCATATGCGTTCGCCTCCCAAAACGGCTGGTGTTGTCTGGAGCTATTATAACAGGATTCCGCCAAAACGCAACCGTCCGGGCCAGCAGCAAAACAAAAGGCCCCCGGCGGGCTTTCGCCCTGTACCGGGAGCCGAAATGGATTCAGGATGCGCTCTGCCGGGCCGGGCTGAGGCCGGTGACCCGGTTGGCGTGCTCGTTGGCACACACCATCACAATCAGAATCGCCAGCAGATAGACCGGGAACAGGCCGATGGACAGCCGTTCACTCAGCACGCCGAAGGCCGGCGGCATCAAACAGGTGCCCACATAGGCGCTGGCCATCTGCAGGCCAATCAAGGACTGGGACCGCCCTGCGCCAAACCGGGCGGGGGTGGCATGGATGACACTGGGGTAAATGGGCGCGCAGCCCAGACCCACCAGAACCAGGCCCACCTGGACGCTCCAGCTGGTGGGAAGCAGCAGGGCGGCGCAGCCCACCAGAATCACCGACTGGCCCAGACGAATCATCCGGACATCCCCCATGGCTGTGGCGACAAAGCCGCTGGCCGCCCGCCCCACCGTGATGCCCATATAGAACAGGCTCACCAGACCGGCTGCCCGCTCTGCCGACAGGCCACTGTGAAGCACCATGTAGCTGCCGGCCCACAGGCCGGCGGTCTGTTCCAGGGCGCAGTAGCAGAAGAAGCCCAGCACCGCACTTTTTGCGCCCGGGATGCGAGCCACCTGCCGCAGGCTGAGGACCTCGGATTTCTCCTCTTCCCCGCTGGAACCTGCGCCCGGCTGCCGCTTCCACAGGGGCAGGCTGAACACCAGCACCGCCGTCAGAACAAGCTGCATCAGGGAGATCAGACGGTAGCCCATCTGCCATCCCTGGCCCCCCGACAGGGCGTAGCTGATGAGGTTGGGGCCCACCAGAGTGCCCACGCCCCACATGCAGTGGAGCCAGCTCATATGGCGGCTGGCGTAGTGCAGGGCCACATAGTTGTTGAGGGCGGCGTCCACACTGCCGGCCCCCAGACCATAGGGCACCGCCCACAGGCAGAGCATCCAGAACGAGGACGCGGTGGAAAAGCCGAACAGGGCCAGCGCCGTCATGGCCACGCTGCAGGCCGTCACCCGGCCGGGGCCCAGCTTGTGGGTCAGGCGGTCGCTGTTGAGGCTGGAGACGATGGTCCCCGCCGAAATAATCATCGAGATGATGCCGGCATAGGACACCGGCACCCCCAGTTCTCCGTAAATGGACGGCCAGGCCGAGCCCAAGAGCGAATCGGGCAGGCCCAGGCTGATGAACGCCAGATAAATGACGCCAAGCAAAAGATGTACCATGCAATTTCCTCCTGATTGATTTGACCGCATTTAGGATACAGCCAAAGACCCCTTGATTCAATCGGAAAAGCGCCTTATACTATAAAAAAACCGACCAAAAGGAGGACATCATGAGTCTGAAAGCCTGCGGCATCAACCCCTACCTGAACATCACGCCCCAGCGCCGGGAGCTGCAGCCCCACGGCACCCTGGACTTTCCCTGCGGGGGCTACGCCGAATGTTATACCTCTGCTCCCGACCGCGCCCTGCCCTGGCACTGGCACGACGATCTGGAAATCATCTACATCCTGTCAGGCGAAATGACCGCCGAAATCCCGGGCCAGTGTTATCACCTGGCCGCCGGGGACTGCATCGCCTTCAACAGCGGGGTGCTGCACTGCGGCAGCACCGACACCGTCTGCCATATCCGCTCGATGGTGTTCAGTCCCAGCCTGGTGACCGGCGGCAAAGATACCGCCTTTGCCAAAAAGTACCTCTCCCCTCTCACCAGCTGCGGCGCATTCCGGGCCTGGGTCTTTGACCCCATCACCGAGGCCGACGCCATCCAGCAGTTCGTGACCGCCTATCAGGCTCTGGACCAGAAAACTCCCGGCTATGAGTTCGAGGTGCGGGACAAGCTGTCCGCCGTCTGCATGGCTCTCTGCCGGCGGTTTGCCGACAGCCTTGACCAGTCCGGAACCTCCCGCCGCAACCAGAACGAGGCCCGGGTCCAGCAGATGCTGGCCTTCATGCAGGAAAACTTTTCCCACAATATCACGGTGGCGGATGTCGCCGGGGCGGCGGGCATCGGCGAGCGGGAATGTCTCCGCTGCTTCCAGAAAACCATCCACATCCCGCCCATGCAGTATCTGCTGAAATACCGCATCATGCGGGGCGCCGAGGCCCTGTTGACCCGTCCCACCGCCACCATCGCTCAGGTGGCGGTGTCCTGCGGATTTGACAGCCCCAGCAACTTCTCCCAGCACTTCCGGCGGTTCTACAGCTGCACCCCGCGGGAATACCGTCTGCGCGGCCGGGAAAAATCCGAATAAAAAGCGGCAGAGCGCGCCTTTCCAGGGCAGCTCTGCCGTTTTGTTTGCTGTTTTGGGTGCCGGTCCCGGGCTTATTCCGCGAAATAAGCGTTCTGGATGGCCAGCAGCACACCGGCGCGGCTGGCGGCAAAGTTCAGGCCGCCCTGCAGATAGCAGGTGTAGGGGGCCCGCATGGGGCCGTCGCAGCTCAGCTCAATGGTGCTGCCCTGGGTGAAGCTGCCGCTGGCCATAATCACCTCGTCGGTGTAGCCCGGTTCGGGGCAGGGTTCGGGAGCAGCATAGCTGTCCACCGGGCTGGCGGCCTGGATGCCGCGGCAGAAGCCCACCAGAGCCTCAGCGGTGCCGGCATCAAAGCAGGTCACAATGTCGTTGTGGTCGTCGCAGTAGCGGGGCACCGGCTTTTTGCCCACCAGTTCCAGCAGGCACTGGGCATAAATGGCGGTCTTGATAGCCTCGCAGACCACGCCGGGGGCGTAGTAGAAGCCCATGTACATCTCCCGGGGAGTGTCCAGGGTGCAGCCCAGCTCTTTGCCCAGGCCGGGGGCGTTGAGACGGTAGGCACACTGTTCCACCAGGTCCCGGCGGCCCGCAATATAGCCGCCGGTGGGGGCGATGCCGCCGCCGGGGTTCTTGATGAAGCTGCCGGCGATCAGGTCGGCGCCCACCTGGCAGGGCTCCTGGGTCTGGGTGAACTCGCCGTAGCAGTTGTCCACAAAGACAATGATATCCGGGTTGGTGGAGCGGGCCGCCTGGGCCACCTTGCGGATGGTCTCCAGGTCAAAGGCGTTGCGCTGCATATAGCCGCGGCTGCGCTGGATGTGGCAGACCTTGGCCCGGGGAGCCGCCGCCGCAATGGCGTCGTAGTCGGGGGTGAAGTCCTCCTTCAGGGGCACTTCCTCATACTGGATGCCGTAGTCGGTGAGGGTGCCGGTGCCCTTCCCCTTCCCTTCAATGCCGATGACCCCTTCCAGGGTGTCGTAGGGGCGGCCGGTGGCAGCCAGCAGGGTATCCCCTGCCCGCAGCAGGCCAAACAGGGCCACCGCCAGAGTATGGGTGCCGCTCATGAACTGGCTGCGGACCAGAGCGTCCTCACAGCCCATGGCCTGGGCAAAAATCTGCTCCAGTTTGGCCCGGCCGGTGTCCCACAGGCCGTAGCCGGTGGTACCCAGCATATCGGTGGCGGACATCTGGTTATCGGCGAAAGCACGCAGCATTTTCAGCTGGTTGAAGTCCCGCACTTCCTCCGCCTGGCGGAAATAGGGCGCACAGAGTTCCATGGCCTTCTGGTCCAGCGCCAGGACCTCGGGCTTGTAGTCAAAAAAGCGTTCAAGCATAGGGTATGTTCAGTTTTCCTTTCCAATTTGGTTTGGCTGGCAGCGGGTCAGGACCCCAATCTGTTCCATCCCCAGCCGCTGATAGAAACGGACCCGCTCAGGCCGGCACATCAGGCTGACGTCCAGCCCTTCCGCGGCCAGGGTATTGGCCAGGGAGGCAATGAGCCGCCCGCCCACGCCGCGGCCCCGCAGAGATTCCGCGGCGCATCCGCAGGCCAGATAAGCCTTCCCGCCCCAGATGGCATAAGCGCCCACGGTGGCGGCGATGGTCTCCCCGTCCATCAGGGCCCAGACCCGGGCCAGGCCCCGGTTCCGCTTGGTGCACAGGGCCGAATAGTAGTCCTCCCGCTGTTGGGTCTGGTCCGGGTAGAGAAACCGGGCCAGCGCCCCCGCCGGGGGCTCGGTGTCCAGCCGGAGGCGGGCCCAGAGGCTTTCCTCCGCCGATGGCAGGGGCAGCCGGTTCCCTGCTGCCAGGGCAAAGCAGTACACCGGCTCGGCCGGGCTCCATCCCGCCGGGGGCGGACCGTCGGTGATGAGGGACCGGCAGCCGCAGAACCCCAGAAACGAGGCCAGTTCCTCCGGGTTGGCGCCGCCGGCAGCCAGAACATCGGGGCCGCCGATGTCCATGGCCAGAGACGGCCCGGCATAGAACCGGCCGGGCTGGCTGCGGCCAAAGAGGGCCTGTTCCATGGGCAGCAGGGTTTCGAGACAAGGCACGCCCCGGCAGGCGCGGCGGAATCGCTTTTTTCCTGCCGGGGTGCTGATGCGGGCAATCACAGCCCCTTCACAATCTCCTTGAAGTGACGGCCCCGGACCTCAAAGTTGGGGTAAACGTCAAAGGATGCGCTGGCGGGCGACAGGCTGACAATGTCGCCGGGCTTTGCCGCGCCGCGGGCCAGAGCCACTGCGTCCTCCATGCTGTCGGCGTGGAGGATTTCCAGGCCGCTCTCGGCGAAGCCGGGCTCCTCCCGCACTGCCTTTTCAATCCGGGGACCCGTGGCGCCCATCAGGACCAGAACCTTGACGTGGGCCAGCAGTTCGGGAGCCAGGGGCTCATAGGGGATTTTCTTGTCGTAGCCGCCGGCGATCAGGATGATCTTCTGGTCAAAGCTCCGCAGGCCGGCAATGGTGCGGGTGGGGCTGGTGGCGATGGAGTCGTTATAATAGGTGACGCCGTCCAGCACACGCACCGGCTCGATCCGGTGTTCCACACCGGTAAAGGTGCTGCCCACCTTCTGGATGGCCTCCACCGGCACGCGGCCCCATACGGCAGCCGCGGCGGCCAGCAGGTTCTCGATGTTGTGCAGGCCCCGCAGCTTGACGTCCTTCTGGGCCAGGAAGGGGGTCACCACCCCGTTCTCGGCCATGCAGAGCATCCCGTCTTCCCGCAGGAAAGCGCCGTTATCAGTCTCGTGCAGGCGGGTGAACCAGACCTGTTCTCCCTTGCAGTCGGCCTGCATGGCGCGGGTGATGTCGTTCTCATAGCCCAGGACGGCGCGGCAGGGGGGCACCTGATGAATTAGAATGTTCCGCTTGGCGTCGATGTATTCCTGCATATCCTTGTGGTGGTCCAGGTGGTTGGGGGTCACGTTGGTGACCACCGCCACCTTGGAGCTCTTGCGCATGCTGATGAGCTGGAAGCTGGACAGCTCCACCACCGCCACGTCGTCGGGAGACACGTCGGGCAGCATGGGCAGCAGTGCCGCGCCAATGTTGCCGCCCAGGTGAACCCGGCGGCCCGCCGCCTTGAAGAACTCGCTGATCAGAGTGGTGGTGGTGGTCTTGCCGTCGCTGCCGGTCACCGCCACAATCTCACAAGGGCAGAAATCAAAGAAGAGTTCCACCTCGCTGGTGACCATGGTCCCTGCTGCGATGGCGTCCTGAAGGGGCTTCTGGTAATATTCAAAGCCGGGGGTGCGCAGGATGATGTCCTGGCCCTTGAATCCATCCATATAGCCCTCGCCCAGGCTCAGATGGATGCCCAGCCGGCGGATGGTGTCGGCGTAGTCGCCGAACTCCTCCACCGTTTTCTTCTTGTCACAGAGGGTCACCTCGGCGCCCAGGCCCACAAACTCTTCAATCAGGGTCTTGTGGCTGACGCCTGCGCCGATGAAGGCGACCTTTTTCCCGCGCACCAGCGCGGCAAGCTGCTGCTGTTCCTTCTGCATAACCAAATCCTCCCGGGGGCAGCCGCCCCCTATCTGTCAGAAATTCAGACACACGGCCTATTATATCCCTTTTCGCCCCGCTTGGCAACGAAAATCCCAAAACAAGGCGCAAAAGCCTGTTGTCTTTTCAAACCGTTTCTGCTACACTTGACCCAGAGCAGTATGGGAAGGATTTCGGCGTGGGTACGCGCCTGCGCCTTTTCTTCCCAAAGCGTCGTCCCCGGCGCCCTGCTTTTCTTTATGCCATCGCGGGCCGCCGTATCCCGGCCGCCCGGGCATCTTTTCCCCTGCCGGCAGACTTCCGGGGATATTCGCCGGGCCGGTTACATAGAGTTTCAGTGCACAGCACTTGGAGATACAGAAAGGACATTCGCCTTGAAACGCACCTTGATTCGTTTTTTTGCCGTCGTTTTTGCCGTGGTTATGCTTTTGCCCCTGACCGGGTGTACCCAGGGATCGGGCGTCAACAGCTTCACCTGGTTTGTGGATGAGATCCCCGCCAACCTTGACCCCCAGATTGCCTCTGCTCCCGAGGACGTGATCGCCTGCACCAACCTGTACGGCGGTCTGGTGCGGCTGGACGCCGAGGGCCAGACCCAAAACGACCTCTGCGAGAGCTGGAAGGTCTCGGCCGACGGGCTGACCTACACCTTTTATTTGAAGTCCGGCCTGACCTACAAGGCCACCAACGGCGAAACCACCACCTATGCCATCACCGCCGAGGACTTTGTCTACGCCTTCCAGCGGATGTTCTCCCCCGAGACCCGCTCCCCCTATGCGGTGGAGTTTTCGGCCATTCAGGGGGCGGACATGGCCCTGGCGGGGCTGATCAGCCCCGAGAAAATCGGGGTCACCGCCACCGACACCCTGACTCTGGTGTTCACCCTGTCTGAGCCGGACGACGATTTCATCCACAAGCTGGCCCTGCCCGGCGCCATGCCCTGCGACGAGGAATTTTTCCTGAGCACCGGGGGCAGCTACGGCCTCACCAGCGACACCACCCTCTCCAGCGGCAGCTTTTACCTGTACAACTGGACTTCCGGCGGCCTGTTCCTGCGGCGGGATGTGAGCGGCGGCCTGGTGGACTCTCTGCGTCTGGTCCAGAACACCGGCTCAGTCCAGTCCGCCGAGGATCTGATCCTCAACGAGCGGTGCACCGCTGTTTTGGACACTTCCGACGCAGCCACCAGCCTGCGTTCCCTCAGCTATTCCGACACCACCTGGTGCCTTCTGTTCAACACCCAGAACGCCGCCCTCTCCTCCACCGAGCTGCGGCAGGCGCTGGCCTCGGCGGCGCGCCAGGCCATGCCTCTGACCGTCAACACCACCATTTATGCCACGGCCACCGGTCTTATTCCCGACGGGCTGACGGTGGGCAGTGTGGATTACCGGGAGACCGCCGGGGACCCCATTCCCTCGCTGGGCAACGCCTATAATCTCTACCGGGCGGCCCGGCAGACGGTGTCCAGCTCGGACCTGATGGGCATTACGGTTCTGGTCCCCCAAGAGGCCGGCCTGACCCAGGCGGTGGAAGCCATCAACAGCGTCTGGCAGCGGGAGCTGTCCCTGTTCTTCTCCATTGAGGAAGTTCCCCAGGAGGATTTTCAGGAGCGGATGGACGACGGCGACTACACCATCGCCATCGCCCCGGCGACCTGCACCGACGGCAGTGTCTACACGGTGCTGCGCAGTTTCTCTGCCGACGGCCTGTGCCATTACGACGACATCACCTACGAAACCCTGCTGGCCCAGAGTGCAGCGGCCGCCAGCAGCTCCGCCCGTTGTGAACTGCTGGCCCAGTGTGAGCGGCATCTGCTGGAATCCTGCGCCGTGGTTCCCCTCTTTGCCCAGCAAAAGCGCCTGCTGCTGGCCGACGGCGTGGACGGTCTGGTGTTTGACCCCTACGGCCCTGTGCTGGATCTGACCTGGACCACCAAACAGTAACACATCAAAAACAGCTTCACCCCGCCGGGAGGTGAAGCTGTTTTTCTTGTTTTAATGGTTCTTTTGTCCGCTGAAAAAGGCCAGCGCCAGACAGAGGGCGATCCCGGCCAGAAACGGTACAGCGTAAAGGAATGCTACGCCAGTGGGGGCGCTATAGCCGGCGTATCGAATCCCCCACAGCATATCGCTGTAGGCAAAGCCCACCACAGCGCACATCACCACCGACAGCAGCACCGCCAGAACCAGCCAAAACATCCAAAGCCGCCGCACGCAAACACCTCCCATCTTCTCACTCCACCGTAAAAATTTCCTCAATGGTCACCCCGAACACCTTGGCAATGTTCCACGCAAGAACCAGGGAGGGGTTGTACTTTCCTTTTTCCAGATTGCCGATGGTTTCCCGCCGGACGCCCACCAGATTGGCCAGGTCCTCCTGCTTCATGTTGAAACGGGCCCGGTACTCCTTGATTTTATTCCGGATCATGCCCCAGCCCCCAGCTTTCTTTCATCTGATAGTAGGCAACCGACAGCGCCTGCACCGCCACCGCGGCCGCCCAGCCGGACAGGATGCCATACAGCAGCGCCTCCCCTGCCGGCAGTCCCCGCAGCATACACACCGCCGCCACGCAGCCTGTCACCAGCATATCCCAGTAGAACGCCCGGGCCGCCGATTTGTTCATGTATTCCTTCAGCATTTCATCCGAAGCGAGGAAAAAATACCGAAAATCCACCGCGAAGGCAAAGAACGCCAGAAAGGCGCGGTGTTCTGTAAAAATCCCAACAAAGCCCAACAGGGACAAAAACCCCAGCAGCCCTTCGGTATAACATCTCGATTTCATGACAAAACCTCCTCAATGTGGTATTTTTCGCTCTTCATGTTATAAATATACCACACGACACAAAAGTTGTCAATCAAGCAGGGTGTACATAACTGCACCGGCAACCACTAAGATTAGTTTGCAGGGACCATGTAGAAATACATGGCACCCCGCAAGCTAATTTTTTTATGCCAGAAAAGAGGTGAAATCATGGCAAGCTACGCTTTCGCCACTCTCCAGGCCCGGCAAAAGCTCCAGGAGCTCTGGGAGCAAGGCATGGCGGTCAAGGACATGTCCACCGCCCTGGAGGTCCCCCTGTCCACTCTCTACACGGAACTGCGCCGGGGCCGCTCCGGGGACCGCCTCCCTGACCAACGATTGCAATATGACGCCTCCCTTGCCCAGCTCAGGATGCAGCAGGAACTTGAGCGGCGGGGAAAGCAGAGCCGCTAAGAGATGCACCCGCTTTTCACAAAATCAAAGGAGGCACACCATGAAACCCATTATTTTGAGGACACGGGCCAGCACCGATGAGTGCATCGGCACCGTCCGGCTCACCCCGGAGGCGGAGAAAGTTGTCAGGCGGCTCCGCTTTAAGACCGGATTGCCCATCCGCCAGATTGTTTCTGAAATCATCGTCCAGGCGGAAAGCCTCATTGACATTTCCGGGGACGATGACGAGGACGAAACCGAACAATAAGGAGGACATACCAATGAAAACCCCTGTTTTGAACATCGCCACCGGCAAGACCGTGGACTATCACGGGGAGCCCTGCCTGGTGCTGGAGCACCGCAAGGACGGCACCCTCATGCTGCACCTGGACCAGATGACCCACGCCTTTGGCAGCACCAACAACTTTGCCGCCAGCTCTCTGCGGGCCCACCTCAATGGTCCCTACCTGCGGAGCCTCACGGACGGCAACCCCGATGAGATCATCACCCGCACCGTGGACCTCACCGCTCTCAACGGCTCCAAAGAGTACGGCACCTGTGAGTGCAAGGTGGCCCCGCTCACCCTGGATGAGCTCCGCAAGTACCATGACATCCTGCCCCTGCCGGAGCGCTTTGAGTGGTCCGTCACCCCCTGGAGCACCCCCAAGGTCAATGAGGATGAAACCTGGGTCATGGGCCTGAACTCCGATGGCGATATCGGCGGCAACGGCTGCGACTACTCCGACGGGTCCCGCCCCGCTTTCCTCATTCCCTCCTCCCTCACCGTGGAGGTTGAGGACACCAACCCCCTGGAACAGTACAGCATCCGTGAGCTGGCGGAGGAGCTTTTCCGCCGCATCAACAGCTAAGGGGTGAGCTCCATGGCCACCCATGAAACCACCCGGGGAGCTGCCAGGCGGAAACACCGCCGCAACTATGGCCCGGTCATCATCCTGGCGCTGGTGTGCGCCGCCATTTTCACCGCTGGTTATTGCGTGGGGGTGAGGGCCGCTGACAAAGCGGTCCCCACTCTCCCGGAGCCGGTCCTGGAAAGCACCAGCACGCCGGAGCCCGCCGATGAGCCAAGCGTGACCCCCTCCACGGAGGAGGTCCTCTGGCGGGATGACATAGTGACAGACGGCAACCTCCTGGACTATGACCTCCAGGTGACCATGCAGGCCTGTTGTGAGGAGTACGGCGTCCCATACGCTCTGGCGCTGGCCGTGGCCGATGTGGAAAGCCGCTTTGACCCGGATGCCGCCAGCAGCACCAATGACTATGGCCTCATGCAAATCAACAAGGTCAATCATGGGTGGCTCCTGGAGCAAGGGATTGACCCCATGACACCAGCCGGAAACATTGAGGCCGGTGTCCTGTTCCTCTCCGACTACCTCACCGCCTACGGGGACCCGGAAATGGCCATCATGGCCTACAACTGCGGCCCCTCCGGCGCTCAAAAGCTGTGGGCCTCTGGTACATACCACACGGAGCACTCCATCAAGGTCATGGACCGCTTTGACTACTGGACAAGCATTTTGGAGGACTGAGCCATGCCGTATTACTGGACCTGCCCCTATTGTGGGGCCAACCTGGACCCCGGAGAGAAATGTGACTGCCAAGAAAACGCAAAGGAGGATGACATCCATGATGGAAATGAAAATCACCGTTGAGGCTCCCGATCTGGCCGCCTCTATCTTGAAACTGGCTGAGGCCATCGCCTCCGGCCCGGACCCGGCGCTGCTCATCCCGGATGAGCCGTTGCCGGTTTCCGCCTATCCCACTACGCCCGCCCCTGTGGCCCCTGTGGCGGCCCCTGTGGCGGCCCCTGTGGGCTCTGCGCCGGTAAACCCTACCCCGGGACCTGCGCCCACTATGGCGGCCCCTGTGGCGGCCCCCAGCCCCTCTCCCACGCCTGTGACCAATGCGCCGACTGCTGGCCCGACATCTGCCGCCCCTGGTAACACCCCCGCCCCCGTTGTGCCTGTTGCGGGAGCCCCCACCTACACCCTGGACCAAATCTCCCGGGCTGGTGCCTCCCTGGTTGACGCCGGAAAGATGCCTCAGCTTTTGGAGCTCCTGGGCCGCTATGGCGTGCAGGCGGTCACCCAGCTCAAGCCGGAGCAGTATGGTGCTTTTGCCACGGAGCTCCGGGGCCTGGGCGCCCAGATTTAAGGAGGTGCCCCATGCCTCCTGAGAAACACGCTTTGCTTTCGGCCTCCTCCGCCTCCCGCTGGCTCAAGTGTACGGCGGCCCCCCGCTTTGAGGAGGGGCTGCCGGAGAACACCAGCGAATATGCGGAGGAGGGCCGCCTGGCCCACGCCATTGGTGAGCTCAAGGTCCTCAAGAAATGCACCCCGATGAGCACCCGGACCTACAACACCCGGCTCAATAAGCTCAAGAAAAACCCCCTCTATGACCCGGAGATGGACAAGACCACGGACCTCTACCTGGAGCACATCACGGAGCAGGTCATGGACTATGACAGCGCCCCCACCGTGGCCGTGGAGGTCCGGGTGGACTTTTCGGACTATGTGCCGGAGGGCTTTGGCACCTGTGACTGCTGCATCATCGGCGGCGATCTGCTGAGCATCACCGACTACAAGCACGGCAAGGGCGTCCCGGTTTCTGCTGTGGGCAATCCGCAAATGAAACTTTACGCCCTGGGAGCGCTCCGGCGCTATGCCGCCGTTTTCGGTGACACCATCAAGCGGGTCCGCATGACCATTGACCAACCCCGGCTGGACAGCTACACCACGGATGAAATCACCGTGGAGGAGCTGAGGGCCTGGGGCGAGAGCATCAAGCCCATCGCCCAGCGGGCCTTTTCCGGTCTGGGTGAGTTTGTTCCCGGTGACCATTGCCGCTTTTGCCGTGGCAAGGCCCAATGCCGGGCCCGTGCCAATGTCAACACCGCCCTGGAGGACTTCAAGGACTGTGTGCCTGCCGGAGCATGGGAAGAAAAGGCGGAGGCCCATGTTGCTGCCGGTGGGGTGGTAAACGGCACGCCGCCCCCGCTCCTCACGGATGCTGAGATTGGCGATCTGCTGGAGCGTGGGGCTCACCTTGTCCAATGGTACAAAGACCTGGAGGAATACGCCACGGAGGCTTTGAAAAACGGCAAGGAAATCCCTGGCTGGAAACTGGTGGCGGGCCGGAGCAATCGGACCTTTACCGACCAGGACGCCGCCATCCAGGCCGTCATTGCCGCTGGATATGATGAGGCCCTGGTCTATGACCGTAAGCCCAAGACGCTCTCTGAGCTGGAGAAACTCATGGGCAAAAAAGAATTTGCGGAGAAAATTGGTAGCTTTGTGACCAAGCCCCTGGGCAAGCCCACCCTTGCCCCGGCCTCTGACAAGCGGGAGGCCTATGCCCTCGCCGCTGCTGATTTTGCTGGGGTGGCATCCGATGCTTAAATATAACACCTGCGCCCACGCCCGGCCAAGGCTCCACCCATTCACTCCTGCGGACCTCAAAGACCATGACCCGGTTTACCCGGTGGCTCCCTGCTGCAAGAAAGCGGTGAGCTACAAGGTGGCGGAGCCCAGGAGCTACATTTCCGCCATCCCTGACCGGGACCGCTGTGAAAGCTGCCCCATGTTTACGGACCCAGACACACTCATCTCCATGCAGGCGGACACATTCCATGCGGACATCTACATGGACCGACTGCTGGACCTGCCTGTCACGAACATCCGAAAGCTCATCAAGCTCATCCTCTCTGACACCTGGGCCAACGCTGAGGCCGTTGAACGGCTGACCGCCTATCTGGAGAACATTGTGGAGGAGAGCAAACAGGCCTGGAAACTGGCCTCTCAAGAGTATGTGGATAACTACCGCAGCACCACATACCTCAAGAGCTATCTCCCCAAAAAGGAAGTGGCGGAGATAACCAAGAACAACAAGCGCCTGACCCGCAAGGTCAGGGCCGCCAAGGCCCGGCATGACCGCTGGGCGAAAATCCAGTCTATCTGGGCAGATGCCCGTGATACGAAACACCCAATGAATTAAGAAAAGGAGATCAAGGACTATGTATCAGAATGACCCCATGAAAGTGCTGACCGGAGAGGTGCGCCTCTCCTACTGCAACCTGACCACCCCCCGGGCCGCCCAGCAGGGCGGTGAGCCCAAGTATTCCGTCACCCTGCTCATCCCCAAGACGGACACGGCCACCAAGGCAGATATTGATGCCGCCATCAACGCCGCCGCTCAGGAGGCCTTGACCAAGGTGTGGAACGGTGCCCGGCCCCCCATCATGGCTATCCCTGTCTGGGATGGGGACGGCGTGCGGAAATCCGGCGTGCCCTTTGGCGATGAGTGCAAGGGCCACTGGGTCATCACCGCCAGCACCAAGAACAAGCCCCAGGTGGTGGGCATCGACAACATCAACTGTGAGCTGGCCCCCTCCGACATTTACAGCGGCATGTATGGCCGTGTGACCATCCGCTTTTTCGGCTACTCCAACAGCGGAAACAAGGGCGTGGGCTGTGGTCTGGGCAATGTCCTCAAGACCCGTGACGGGGAGCCCCTGAGCGGCCAGGCATCTGCCGCCTCTGACTTTGCGGGCATCGGTGCCTCCCCTGTGGCGGCCCCTGCTGCTCCCGTACCCGGCACCCCGTACACCGGCCACGCTGGGGCCATCCCCACCAACACGCCGCCCTGGAACGGCGGCAACGGCATCAACCCCATCACTGGTCAGCCCATGTAAGGAGGCCCACTCATGCACCATCTCAGCATTGACCTTGAAACCTACTCCAGCGTGCCGCTGGCAAAGGCCGGTGCCCAGAAGTACATCCAGAGCCCGGACTTTGAAATCCTGCTCTTTGCGTTCAGCCTGGATGGTGCGCCTGTTGAAATCATCGACCTGGCACGGGGGGAGCGGCTCCCCCCGTGGCTGGTCCAGGCTATCACCAGCCCGGAGTATATCAAGCACGCCTACAACGCCCCCTTTGAGTGGGGCTGCCTCTCAAAGTATATGGGCACCCTGCCCCCCAACCAATGGCGCTGCACCATGTTCCATGGCCTCTACTGCGGCTACACGGCAGGCCTGGATGCCACTGGCAAGGCCCTGGGGCTCCCCCAGGACAAGCAAAAGCTCAACACCGGCAAGGCCCTCATCCGCTATTTCTGCATACCCTGCAAGCCCACAAAGGCCAACGGCCAGAGGACCCGCAACCTGCCCCAGCACGACCCCGCAAAATGGGAGCTTTTCAAAGAGTATTGCAAGCAGGATGTGGTCACGGAAATGGAGATTGAGCGGCGGCTCTCAGCGTTTATGCCCCCGGACTGGGTGCAGAAACAATGGGAAACGGACCTCATCATCAACGCCCGGGGCGTGGCCGTTGACCTGGAGCTGGTCACCGGAGCCCTATACCTGGGTGACACCGTGCGCCAAAACCTCACAGCGGAGGCCGTGCGGCTCTCCGGCCTGTCCAACCCCAACAGCGTGGCCCAGCTCACCACCTGGCTCCAGGAGGAAATTGGTGAGGAGCTGGCCGACCTGAGAAAAGACACTGTTGCCCGCCTGCTGGGCCGGGACGATAACAGCCCCCAAGTGAGCCGGATGCTGGAGATACGCCAAGAGCTGGGCAAGACCTCCACCAAGAAATATGACGCCATTGAGGCCGCTGTCTGTGCGGATGGACGTGTCCGGGGCCTGCTCCAGTTTTACGGAGCGAACAGGACCGGGCGCTGGGCCGGGCGGCTGGTGCAGGTGCAAAACCTGCCCCGGACCTACACGGAGCCGCTGGACCTGGCCCGTGAGCTGGTCAAGGCCCGCAAACTGGACGCCTTGCGGCTCATCTATGGCAGCGTGCCCGACACCCTCAGCCAGCTCATCCGCACGGCCTTTGTGGCCCCGGAGGGCCATGTGCTGATTGACGCCGACTTTTCCGCCATTGAGGCCCGTGTCATCTCATGGCTGGCCAAGGAACAATGGCGGCTGGAGGTGTTCCGCACCCATGGCAAAATCTATGAGGCCTCCGCCTCTCAAATGTTTGGGGTGCCTCTGGAGCTCATCAAAAAGGGCAATCCAGAGTATGCGCTCCGGCAAAAGGGCAAGGTGGCGGAGCTGGCCCTGGGCTACCAGGGCAGCACCGGGGCCCTCATCACCATGGGAGCCCTGGACATGGGGCTCACCGAGGAGGAGCTGCCGGACATCGTGAGCCGCTGGCGGGAGGCCAACAAGCGCATCCGTGACCTGTGGTATTCCATGGACAATGCCGCCGTCCAGGTCATCACCGAGGGCGGCAGCGTGGGCGTCAACGGCCTGCTGCTGGCCCGTGAGTATGACTATGACAACGGCGTGGACTGCCTCACCATCCGGCTCCCCTCTGGCCGCAAGCTCTACTATATCAGCCCCAGCATTGGCCAGAACGAATGGGGGCGGCCCTCCATCTCCTACATGGGCATGGACCAGAAAACCAAGCGCTGGAAACGCATTGAAACCTACGGCGGCAAGCTGGTGGAGAACTGCGTGCAGGCCATCGCCCGTGACTGCCTGGCCCTGTCCGTTGACCGGCTGGAGGCCGCCGGGCTGCCGGTGGTGTTCCATGTCCATGATGAGGTGGTCATTGATGTGGCCCCCTGGGACACGGAGGACGCCATGCTGGGCACCGTCTGCTCCATCATGGGGGAGCCGGTCCCCTGGGCCCCTGACCTGCCGCTCAAGGCGGCTGGCTGGGTGGGCTACTACTTTACCAAAGACTAAAAAGGAGGCCAGGACCATGCACATGGTAAACGATAAAGGCGAGGCCGTCTATTACAACCTTGTCCGCAAGAACAACAAGGACTATTGGCTGGTGCAGGGTATCGGCTCCACCGTTGTCTATGGACGGGACCGGGAGCGCCGCAAGAGCCGCCATTTCACCCAGGAACAGCAGGCGGAGCGCTACCTTGCCCGGCATGGTTTCCGGCCCGATTGACCGCCATTTTTTCCGGCGGAAAAAACACAAAGGAGAAACACCCGCATGAACGGACTGCTCATTGACTGTTTTGCAGGTGGCGGAGGGGCCAGCAAAGGCATTGAGCTGGCCCTCAACCGTCCCATTGACATTGCCATCAACCACGACCCGGAGGCCATCCGCATCCATAAGGTCAACCACCCCCACACCTTGCATCTGACGGAGGACATTTTCACCGTTGACCTGCCCAAATATGTGGCTGGCAGGCCGGTTGACCTGATGTGGGCCTCCCCGGACTGTACCAGCCACTCCAAGGCTAAGGGCGGCCAGCCCCGCCACCAGGGGCTCCGCATCCTGCCCTGGGCCGTCTACAAACACGCAAAGACCATTTTGCCGGAGGTCATCATCATGGAGAATGTGGAGGAAATCCAGCAATGGGGTCCTCTGGATGCTACCGGCAGGCCAATCAAAGAAAGAGCCGGAGAGGATTACAACAAATTTATCTCCGCCATGTGTGCCCTGGGATATGCCTTTGACAGCCGTGAACTGGTGGCCGCCGACTATGGAGCCCCCACCACAAGAAAACGGTGGTATGCCATTTTTAGGCGGGACAAGCGGCCCATCATCTGGCCAGCCCCAACGCACAGCAAAGAGGGCTGCCCCGGCACAGAGAAATGGGTCCCCTGCGGTGACTTTATAGACTGGTCCGATTTAGGACGGTCAATTTTCAATCGGCCCAAGCCTCTGGCAGACGCTACTCTGCGCCGAATTGCCAACGGATACCGCAAGTATGTGGTGGAAAACCCGGCCCCCTACATCGTGAAAAACAAAGAGGCCGTGTCTTTCCTCATCCAGTACCACGGCGAAACCAAAGCCGGGGATGCCAGAGGCCAGCTTTTGACCGAGCCCATCAAGACCATTGACACCAGCAACCGCTACGGCCTGGTGACCGCCTTTGTCACCAAATTCTACAAAACCGGCATTGGGCAAAGCTGCCGGGAGCCTCTGCACACCATCACCACCTCCCCCGGCCACTTCGGGCTGGTGTCCGCTTTTCTCATCAAATACTACGGCACCGGCGGAGGGCAGACCCTTGAGGAGCCCCTGGCCACTATCACCACAAAGGACCGCTTTGGCCTGGTGAACGTGGTGGCGGAGCTGGATGGGGAGCAATACATCCTAAAGGACATCTTCCTGCGGATGCTGAAAGCGGAGCCGGAGCTCAAGCTCATGCAGGGCTTTCCGGCGGATTACATCATCACCCATGACTGCGAGGGCAAGCCCTACCCCATCAAGGAACAGGTGGCCCGCATTGGCAACAGTGTGGTCCCCATCATGGCCAAAGTGCTGGTCCAGGCCAACTGCCCCCACTTAATCAGAGAGGAGTTAAGCGCATGAAAATCATCTCTCCCAGCTTTGAAATTCTCACCCCGCTGGACGGCCAGGCCATCCTCAAACACATTGAGCTGTGCGGGCGGGTGTGCTACAAGTCGGAGGACAAAATCACCGACACCAGCGCCGCCACCTTTGTGGCCAGCATCATCAAGCGAGGCCATGAGGCCGTGCTGGAGCATTATGACATCACCGTCAAGTTTATCTGTGACCGGGGCGTGTCCCATGAGCTGGTCCGGCACCGCCTGGCCTCCTACTGCCAGGAAAGCACCCGCTACTGCAACTACTCCAAGGACGGTTTTGGCCGGGAAATCACTGTCATCAAGCCCATCTTTTTGGTGGAGGGGACGCCGGGCTGGGACATCTGGAGGGACGCCTGCCGCTGCGCTGAGGATGCCTATTTTGATATGCTCACCTTTGGCTGCACGCCCCAGGAGGCCCGGTCCGTGCTGCCCAACAGCCTCAAGACGGAGGTGGTGATGACCGCCAACCTCCGGGAATGGCGGCATTTCTTCAAACTCCGCACGGCTCCGGCGGCTCATCCCCAGATGAGAGAGCTGGCCGTCCCGCTGCTCCACCGGATGCAGGAGCTTGTCCCCGTGGTGTTTGGTGACCTGGAGGTGCCACATGAAAAGAGCTGAGATACTGGAGGCGGCCCGTGTCTGCGTCTGCGGAGAACGTGAGCGGGACTATGGCACCCCGGAAAACAACTTTGAAACCATCGGCCTGCTGTGGGGTGTCTACCTCCGAGCGGCCCACCCGGAGCTGGCCAAGGTCATGGCCGTCAACCACATCACCGCCAAGGACGTGGCCGCCATGATGGGGCTGCTCAAGGTGGCCAGAATTGCCACCGGCTCCAGCCCGGACAGCTTTGTGGACCTGGCCGGTTATGCGGCCTGTGCAGGTGAGATTGCCACCAAGGAGGACCCCGATGTCTAAGAACAAGAAACGCCGCCGCCCGATGCCCAAGACCTGTGACCCCAACATGTGTGACCATTGCATGTATCTGGGTGAGGGTGACTTTGTGTGTGACCTCCACGGCCTGGGGCCGGAGGAAACTGTCTTTGTGATGGAGGATTGGGAGCCTACTGAGCATTTCCTCCAGTGCCGCCGTGAGGCCCGCCATGAATAGGCGGGAGCGGCGCAAGCTGCAAAAGCAGGGCGTCCAGGTGCCTAAGGACCCCAGCATCAACATCAAGCTCTCCGACCTGGGCCGGGGCATTATGACCCCGGCCATGGAGAGCGCCATGATGCACGAGATAAACCAACAATGCCTTGAGGCGGATGCCCGTTTTTCCCTTGACCTGGACACCATGGTGCTCTGGACCCTGTACCAGTGCTATGGCTGGAGGGAAAAGCGGCTCCATGACTTCTACCTGGCAATGGCCAAGGAACACCGCCGGATGAGGGAGTATTACCAGATGGATGACCTCTACCCGGAGCGCTACAAGCTCAAGGAAAAAGGCATTGACGTTGAAAAATGGCAAGAGGAGGTGCTGCGAGATGACCCCTAAACCCTGGGAAAACGGTGAGGGCTACCCTGACCCCACCGCATACAACGCCCTGCGGCCTATCATGCAGGAGGACGCCGCCCTGGAGGGAAAGGTCAATTTTCTCATCAAGGTGCTCAAGTTTATCATAGCGGAAAGCGGCTTTGAGCTGCTGGCCCGCATAGAAATCAAGGACAAAAAGACCGGGAGGTGTTTTCGATGACCGCATGGGAAACCGCCGTCTGCCAGCGGGCCATTGATGCCTATGGCAAGGACCACCAGCTCATCATCTGCATGGAGGAAATGGCGGAGCTGACCAAAGAGCTCTCTAAAAACCTCCGGGGCCACAACAACCTCCAGGAGATTGCGGAGGAAGTGGCAGACGTGGAGGTCATGCTGGAGCAGGTCAAGCTCATTTTCCACTTGAGGGAGGCCGCCATCGAGGCCAAGGAGGCCAAGCTCCTCCGCCTGCGTGAGCGTATCATCAAGGACACCGGAAAGCAGGACTACTCCACCAGCCTGTGCCGGAAATGGCTGGATGAGCACACCGCCAAGACCGTGCGTGACGCTGTTTTTCTGACCTCCAGCCATGAGCTGAAAAACCCTGAGTAAGAGGTGCCGCCCCATGCAATATGACCGCAAAATAACAATCTCCGCCGGGAGCAACCGGCGGGCCATGACCTGGCAGCCCCAGACCATGCTCATCTCAGAGCTCTGGGCCCGGCTCCAGGCCCCGGCCAGAGGCACGGAAACCCTGGCGGAATATCTGAATATGAAAAAGGCCCAGCAGGATGACCTCAAGGACGTGGGCGGCTTTATGGCCGGCACACTGTCCGGGCCCCGCCGCAAGGCCAACAATGTGACCGGGCGTGATGTGGTCACCCTGGACCTGGACAACATCCCCTCCGGCGGCACGGAGGATGTCCTGCGCCGTGTGGAGGCCCTGGGCTGCGGCTATTGCATCTATTCCACCCGCAAGCACAGCCCAGCAGCGCCCCGTCTGCGTGTCCTACTCCCCACGGACCGGACCATGACAGCGGATGAATATGAGCCCATCGCCCGCAAAATGGCGGAGCTCATCGGCCTGGAGCTATGTGACCCCACCACCTTTGAGGTGTCCCGGCTCATGTACTGGCCATCCTGCTGCGCTGACAGCCAATACATCTATGTGTGGAAAGACAAGCCCCTGCTTTCTGCCAACGGCCTGCTGGCCAAATACGATGACTGGACCGACTGCACAACCTGGCCCCAGGTGCCGGGCGCTCTGAGCCTGCCCAAGCTGGCTGTCAAGCAGGGTGACCCGGAGGCCAAGACCGGCGTGGTGGGGGCGTTCTGCCGCACCTATGACATCTACCGGGCCATGGATGAGCTCATCCCCGGCATCTATGAGCCGGTGGACAATATGCCGGGCCGCTACACCTACCTGGGCGGCTCCACCACCGGCGGCGCCGTCATCTATGACAACGGCAAATTTCTTTACAGCCACCACGCCACTGACCCGTGTAGCAACCGTCTGGTCAATGCTTTTGATATGGTCCGCCTCCACCGCTTTGGGGACAAGGACGATGAGGCCCAGCCTGGCACGCCCACCAACCGCCTGCCCTCCTACAAGGCCATGTGTGAGCTGGCCGTCCAGGACGCCGATGTGGCCGCCCTGATGAGCCAGGAGCGCTACCAGGAGGCCGTCAAGGACTTTGAGGGCGTGGAGGGCACCAACGATGAGGACCCCGCCAACTGGATGGGCAAGCTGGCCGTGAACACCCAGACGGGGCTCCCCAAATCGACCATTGATAATGTGTGGATAATCCTGGAGCATGACCCGCTCCTCAAAGGCAAGTTTGCTCTCAACCAATTTGCGGGCCGTGGTGAGGTCCTGGGGGCCCTCCCCTGGGACAGCCGCACGGAGCGCCGCTTTTGGGATGACAACGACAACCAGGGCCTCTACTGGTACATGGAGCGCTACCACCACATCACCGGCAACGGCAAGATTGACGGGGCGCTTTCCCTGCACTCCACCGCCCATGCGTTCAATGAGATACAGGACTATCTCAAGGGCCTTGTCTGGGACGGAACGCCCCGCCTGGACACCCTTTTCATTGACTATCTGGGGGCCGCTGATACCCCGTACACCAGAGCCGTGACCCGCAAGGCTTTCACCGCCGCCGTGACCCGTGCCATGGTCCCCGGCACCAAATATGACACTATGCTCATCCTCTCCGGGCCGCAAGGCCTGGGCAAAAGCACCCTGCTGGATAAGATGAGCCGGGGCTGGTTCAATGACAGCATCCGCACCTTTGAGGGCAAGGAGGCCTCTGAACTGCTCCAAGGCGTCTGGCTGGTGGAGATTGCGGAGCTGGATGCTTTCCGGCGCACGGACATTGCCCGCATCAAGCAGTTTCTCTCCCTGCGGGCTGACCGTTTCCGGGCAGCCTATGGCCGCCACGTCAAAGAGTTGCCCCGGTGCTGCGTGTTCTTCGGCACCACCAACACCTCTGACTATCTCCAGGACCGGACCGGCAACCGCCGTTTCTGGCCCGTGGATGTGGGCGTGGCCCCGGCCACAAAAAAGGTGTGGTCCGATTTGCCGGAGGAGGTTGACCAGCTATGGGCGGAGGCCGTGGTCCGCTGGAGGACCGGGGAGCCTCTTTTCCTCAAAGGCGAACTGGAGGACGCCGCCAAGCAAAAGCAGGAGGAGCACCGTGAGGTGAGCACCAGGGAGGGCGTCATCCTGGATTTTTTAGACCGGCAGGTCCCGGAGGACTGGCAGAGCTGGCCACTGGACCGCCGCCGCATGTTCTGGGGCGGAGCCGTGCAGGGTGAGGTCAAGCTGGTGGACCGGGACCGGGTGTGTGCCCTGGAGGTGTGGTGTGAGGCCCTGGACGGCAAGCAGCGGGACATCCGCTACTCCGACACGGCGGAAATCAACAGCATCATTGAGGCTTGCCCGAATTGGGAGAAAAGTAAAGGCTCCATGCGCTTTGGCTACTGCGGCAAACAGCGGGGCTTTCTCCGCCGGAGAGCTCTATAACCCCGGAACATTGGGGTGGAACATTGGCCGGAACAGTGGAACATTTATGCAAATTGCCAGTCGGAACATGTTCCGGGCAATGTTCCGGCAAATGTTCCGGGCTAAACCCTTGTAAACACTGGATTTTTTAGAGGGTGGAACATTGGAACATTTAATTTCTATTAAATACAAAAATAGAGGATTTAGAGAAATTAGAGAATATATAAACCCTCTAAACCCTCTGTTTACGCAATATATAGGGCGAATGTTCCAAGGGTGACCGCCTCAAATAGCATATTGCACAAAGCAAAGGAGGTTGAGGAAATTGAGGGAAAGCAGTATTGAGAGTTACCTTGTCCGCAAGGTGAAAGAGCACGGCGGCCTATGCTATAAGTTTGTGTCACCCGGCAATCCTGGTGTGCCTGACCGCATCATCATCACCCCCACCGGCAAGACGGTGTATGTGGAGCTGAAAACAGAGATTGGGAGGCTGGCCAAGGTGCAGAAGTGGCAGCGGAGCGAGATGGAGAAACGGGGGGCGGATGTCCGTGTGCTTTATGGCATGGATGCCGTGAAAGACTTTTTGAGGGAGGTTTTCACCGATGCAGTACACCCCGCATAACTACCAGGCCTACTGCATCCAGCGGGTGGTGGAGGACCCGGCCATTGGGCTGTTTCTCCGGCCAGGCCTGGGCAAAACCGTCATCACCCTCTCCGCCGTCAACATCCTCAAGTATTTCCGCTGGCAGGTGGCCAAGGCCCTGGTGGTGGCCCCCAAAAAGGTGGCAGAGGCTACCTGGAGCAAGGAGGCGGCCAAGTGGGACCACCTCCAGCATCTCCGGGTGTCCACCGTCCTGGGGAGCGCCAGCAAGCGCATCAAGGCCCTCAACACTCCGGCGGATGTCTATGTGACCAACCGGGAGAACTTTGAGTGGCTGGTGGACTACTACCAGCAGGCCTGGCCGTTTGATATGGTCATCTTTGATGAGAGCACCAGTTTCAAGAACTCCCAGAGCAAGCGTTTCAAGGCCGCCAAGCGCATCCGCCGGTTTATCAAGAAAGTGGTGCTGCTGACCGGCACGCCGTCCTCCAAAGGCTTGATTGATCTGTGGGCCCAGGTGTATCTCCTGGACGGCGGTGAGCGCCTGGGACCGTCCCTGTCCGCCTATCGGGAGCGATATTTTGACCCGGACAAGAGGAGCCGGACCCAGATTTTTTCCTATAAGGCCAAGGATGGAGCTGAGAGCGCCGTGCTGGATGCCATCTCAGACATCTGCATCTCCATGAAAGCGGAGGACTATTTGCAGCTGCCGGACTTCATCCAGCATGAAATCCCCGTCCTCCTGGATGCCAAGGCCAAAAAGGCCTATGACCAGTTTGAGCGGGACCTGCTGCTGGAGGTGGATGAGGACATCATCACAGCGGGCACCGCCGGGGTGCTGGTGGGCAAGCTGCTGCAATTCTGCAATGGGGCCGTGTACGGCAATGATGGCAAGGTGGTCCCGGTCCATGACTGCAAGCTGGAGGCTTTCACGGAGCTGCTGGAGCAGCTGAACGGGGAGCATTGCCTCACATTCTACGGCTACCAGCACGACAAGGACCGCATCCTGGAGCGCATTGAGAAGTACAACCGGGGCCGGGCCGAAAAGCTGAGGGTCCGGGTGTATAAGGGCGTGGAGGATGAGGAGGCCTGGAACGCCGGAGAGGTGGATGTGCTGCTGGTGCATCCGGCCTCCTGTGCCTATGGCCTCAACCTCCAGGCCGGTGGCCGCCATGTGGTGTGGTACGGCCTCAACTGGAGCTTTGAGCTGAATGACCAGGGAAACTGCCGACTGTACCGGCAGGGCTCCCCATACGAAAAAGTGTTTGTGCATTACCTCATTGTGCAGGGCTGTGAGGATGAGGATGTCATGGCCACCATACGGGACCGGGCAGACACCCATGAGGCTGTCATGCGGGCCCTAAAGGCCAGAATACGCAAGGTAAAGGAGAGTGCAACATGAGCAATCCAACAGTGATTTTGAACGGTGACCAGATTTATTGTGATGAACTCATCCGGGAAAATGCCAGGCTGACTGTGCAGCATGAGGCCGATGTGCAGAGGATGAGAGAATTGCAGGCGGCAGTTATCAAGGCAAAGAGCGAGGCGGCGGAGATTGCCGCCGTTGATGAGAGCGTGGCGGAGCTGGAGCGAGAGCTCAAGAAAGCGGAGGCGGATGCAAACAGCCTTTCTGCAAAATTGGCCGATGCCATCAAAGCCTTGCACTTTGTCATGGCGGGCGGTGACCCCTGCAAGGTGTGCGCTAAGGTGTGCATGATGGGTGAGGGCAACTGCCAGCCGGTGTGGACTGGAGAGAAAACGGAGGACTGAGCGCATGACCTTGAAAGAGCTGTCCCAGCTGTATTACTTAAACCGGGAGATTGAGATGGACAAGCGCCGCCTCCAGGAGCTTGAGGTCAAAGCGCTGCCAGGGGCCCAGGTCATCACCGGGATGCCCCACGCCCCGGGCGTGACGGACAAGGTGGGAGAATATGCGGCGGAGATTGCCGATCTGCGGGGCATCATTGAGGCCAAGCACCAGCAATGCCTCTATGAGCGGAGCCGCCTGGAGCGCTACATCTCCGGCATTGATGACAGCCTCCTCCGGCAGATATTCACCTATCGTTTCATCAACGGGCTCCCCTGGCGGCAGGTGGCCGCCTGCATCGGTGGAGGGAATACCGAGGACGGATGCAGAAAAGCCGTGAAACGGTATCTGGAACGGAACTAAAAGAGATTGTCCGTTTTGTCCGGTGTACTTATGTTACACTGACATAGCGGGTATAGCCTCATCATGGTTTTACCTCCTTTGAGGGTGGCGGCGGGGTGACGGAGCAGGCACCAGACCCCTGCCGCCATTCACCTATGATTTTTTGGGCTGCTTTCCCCTGTGCGGGGAGGGCGGCCTTTTACTATGTTCTGGGGTGGTGAGTGTGGCAAAGCTGAATGACAAGCAAAAGCGGTTTGTGGATGAGTACCTGGTGGACCTCAATGCCACCGCCGCCGCAAAGCGGGCCGGGTACAGCGAAAAGACAGCGTACAGCATGGGCCAACGGCTGTTGAAAAAAGTTGAAATCCAAGCCGCTATCCAAAAGCGCCAGGCAAAGCTCCGGGGCAAGCTGGAAATCACCCAGGAGCGGGTGCTGGAGGAGCTGGCCGCCATCGCCTTTGCCAACGGCACCGACTTTGCAACCATCACCCACAACGGCCTGGTCCGGCTGACCCCCACGGATGAGGTGCCGGAGGAAAAGAAAAAGGCCGTTGCCTCCATCAAGGAGGGCCAATATGGCACGGAAATCAAGCTCCATGACAAGGTGAGGGCCCTGGAGCTGCTGGGCAAGCACCTGGGCGTCTTTGACGCCAACAACGGCTCCGCCAATGAGCAGGAAAACAACATCTTTGAGGTGATTGAGGAAAGCACCAGAGAGGAGATAGGCACGGATGAGATACCAGAAATTGAGCCCCCGGCAAAACCTGGCCATGACCTGGTGGAATAGGCCGGGCTTTGGGGACTATGACGGCATCATCTGTGACGGCTCCATCCGCTCCGGCAAGACCGTGGCCATGACGGTGGGCTTTATCATGTGGGCCATGTGCCGCTTTCAAGGTCAAAATTTTGCCCTGTGCGGCAAGACCATTGAGAGCCTGCGGCGCAATGTGACCACCAACCTGCCCACCTGGCTGGCCGGGGTGTTCTCTTTCCGGGAATACCGCACCGAAAACAAAATTGTGGTGAGCGCCGCCGGGCGCTCCAATAACTTCTACCTGTTCGGCGGACGGGATGAAAGCAGCGCCTCCCTCATCCAGGGCATCACCCTGGCGGGCGTCCTGCTGGATGAGGTGGCCCTCATGCCCCGCTCTTTCGTGGAGCAGGCCTGTGCCCGGTGCAGCGTGGAGGGCTCCAAGCTCTGGTTTAACTGCAACCCGGAGGGGCCCAGCCATTGGTTTTATCTCACCTGGGTGCTGGAGGCAGGCAAGCGGAACATGCTGCACCTCCATTTCACCATGGATGACAACCTCAGCCTCTCCGCCGCCGTCAAGGCCAGGTATGAGAGCCTATACTCCGGCGTGTTTTATGACCGCTTTATCCGGGGCCTCTGGGTGGTGGCGGAGGGGCTGATTTACACCATGTTCAACAAGGATTACCATGTGGTGCCGGATGTGCCCCGGCCCTATGACCGCTACTACATCTCCGTGGACTATGGCACCGTAAACCCCACCAGCATGGGGCTCTGGGGCCGGGCCTCCGGGAAATGGTATCGTATGCGGGAGTATTACTTTGACAGCCGCAAAGAGGGCCGCCAGCGCACCGATGAGGAGCACTATTTTGAGCTGGAGCGCCTGGCCGGTGACTTGCCCATCCGGGCCGTCATCGTGGACCCCTCAGCAGCCAGCTTTATTGAGGCCATCCGGCGGCATGGCCGCTTTTATGTGGAAAAGGCCTCCAACGCCGTCCTGGACGGCATCCGGGATGTGGCCACCCGGCTCCAAAGCGGGGACATTTTCATCTGCTCCGGCTGCACGGACTGCATCCGGGAGTTTGGGCTCTACCGCTGGGACGAAAAGGCCCCCATGGACCGGCCCATCAAGGAAAATGACCACGCCATGGATGATGTGCGCTATTTTGTCCACAAGATTTTTGGGCCGCAACTTTTCAGCTTTTGAGGTGTGCCATGTTTGAGCAGCAGTATGTGTTGAATAAAATCGAACAATGGGCGGAGCGCCTGCCATACCGCACCTTGCGGATTGAGGTGGAGCTCCCTGGGCAGACCCTCACCCTGGAGAAAAGCAAGGCCCGGCCCATTGGATTTAATCCCCCCCCATCCGATCTGCAAGCAAAGGAGGTGATGCACGGTGGTGGTGCTTAATTTGCGGGATGACTGCGTGGCCAGGGCGGCCACAAATTTCCGCCGGGGCATGACGGACAAGCGCTTTTTGGAGCTTGAAATCACGGCCTGGCTGGGCTCCAAAGAGCGCAAGCGGCAGCTTGCGGGTGAGGCCTACTATGACGGGGCCCAGGATGTGCTCCGCCGCAAGCGCATTGCCCTGGACGATGACGGCAAGGTCAAGGTGCTGGACCACCTGCCCAACAACCGGCTGGTCAACAACATCTATGCCAAGATGGTGGACCAGAAAACCAACTATTCTTTTGGGCGGCCTTTTTCCTTTGACACGGAGAACAAGGCCTATGCTGCGGCTCTCTCCACCGTGTTTGGGTCCCGCTTTCAGCGGACCATGCACAACATTGGTGAGGGGGCCTGGATTGGCGGCAAGAGCTGGGTGTTTCCCTACTACGACCAAAACGGGGAGCTGGCTTTCCAGCGCTTTCCGGCGGATGAGGTCCTGCCCTTTTGGGCGGATGCTGACCACACCATCCTGGATGCCGCCGTCCATGTCTATGTGGTGCTGGAGTACGATGAAACCGAGCAGACCAAGGATGTGGTCAAGGTGGAGGTCATGCACGGCGGCGGCGTGGACTGCTTTGTCCGCCGGGATGACGGGACCCTTGAGCCGGACGATTTTGCCCGGTCCGGGCCCTACATCACCACAACGGACCCCCAGACAGGCAAGGAAACCAGCTATAATTGGGAGCGCATCCCCCTGGTGTGCTTTAAGAGCTCCCACCATGAAATCCCCCTCCTGTCCAGGGTGAAATGCCTGCAAGATGCCTACAACAACATCATCTCCAACTTTGCCAACCAGATGGAGGAGGACATCCACTCCACCATCCTGGTCATCAAGAACTATGACGGGGAGGACCTGGGGCGGCTCCGGGCCAACCTGGCCACCTACGGCATCATCAAGGTCCGCTCCTATGAGGGCTCTGAGGGCGGCGTGGACACCCTCCAGATTGAGGTCAACGCCGAAAACTACAAGGTCCTGCTCTCCCTGCTCAAGGATGCCATCATTGAGAACGCCAGGGGCTATGACGCCAAGGATGACCGCATGAGCGGCAACCCCAACCAGATGAATATACAGAGCATGTACTCTGATATTGACCTGGACGCCAACGGCATTGAAATGGAGTTTCAAGCCTCCATGGAGGAGCTGCTCTGGTTTGTCAACCAACACCTGGCCAACACGGGACGGGGGAATTTTGAGGGCACAGAGGTCAAGGTCATCTTTGACCGGGATGTCCTCATCAATGAAACTGAGGTCATCAACAACTGCAAGAACTCCGTGGGCATCCTCTCTGATGAAACCATTGTGAAAATGCACCCCTGGGTGTCTGACCCGGAGCAGGAGCTCCAGCGCATCAAGGACGAAAAGGAGGAGGCCATGGCCGACCCCTACCAGGCCGCCTTTATGAAAAACCGGCAGAACGGCGGGGACGGCTCCGGCAACCCCGTGACCGGCCAGGACGGCGGTGACGGCGATGCCCAGGAATAACCTCCAGCGCAATGCGGACTATTGGGCCCGGCGCATGAAAAACATGGAGGACGCCCTGCTGGACCAGTCATACTCCTATGTGGAAAACCTGGATGCCCAATTCCGGGCCGCTGAGGCTGAGATTGAGCGCCAGATGTCCGCATGGTACAGGCGCTTTGCCGTCAACAATGACATCACCCTGGCAGACGCCAAGCGGCTGCTCAACAGTGATGAGCTGGCGGAGTTTCGCTGGACGGTTGAGGACTACATCAAGCACGGTGAGGAAAACGCCCTCACCGGGGCCTGGATGAAAGAGCTGGAGAACGCCAGCGCCAGGGTCCACATCTCCCGGCTGGACGCCCTCAAAATCCAGCTCCAGCAGCAGGCGGAGCTCCTCTATTCCAACCAGCTTGACTACATAGACCGGGCCGCCCGGCAATCCTACACCGGGAGCTTTTACCACACGGCCTATGAGGTCCAAAAGGGCCTGGGCGTGGGCTGGACCATGCAGGCCGTCAATGAGGGGACCATCACCAAGGTCCTCTCCCGGCCATGGACCACGGACGGCCAGACTTTCCGGGACCGCTGCTGGACCAACAAGCAGAGCCTTGTGAACAGCGTAAATACCCAGCTCACCCAGATGATTATACGGGGAGAGGCTCCAGACCGGGCCATCTCCGCCATCTCCAAGCAGTTTGAGGTGTCCCGCTCCAAAGCGGGCCGCCTGGTGATGACGGAAAGCGCCTATTTCTCCAGCGCCGCTCAAAAGGACTGTTTCAACGCCCTGGGCGTGGAGAAATACAGGATTGTGGCCTCTTTTGACCGGGACACCTGCGGCCTGTGTTCGGCGCTGGACGGCAAGGTGTTCAAGATGTCGGACTACCAGGTGGGGCTCACCGCTCCGCCGTTCCATCCCTGGTGCCGCTGCTGCACCGCCCCCTACTTTGAGGACATGGAGGCCCTGGGGGAGCGCTGGACCCGCAACCCGGACGGCACCACCAAAAAGGTCCCGGCCAACACCACCTTTGCCCAATGGCGGCAGAGTTTTGTGCAGGGCCCAGCCCCCGGTTTACAGGTGCCCTCCGGGAGTGGTACAATGGCCGCAAAGGCGGGCTCCCATTTCCAGAATGTCATGCAGGGCTTGCCCACATCCCCCGGCGGTTACACGGACGCCCTGGAGCAACACTATGCGTCCGGCAATCAGACGGCCCAGGCCGCCTTTGAGCGCTATGTCCAGCCCGGCTCCGTGGCGGACGGGGCTTTCTCCGGCACGCCGCATTTTGACAGCCGCATCCAAAAGGTCAAAATGAATTTTGCCAACGACATGACGGACCCCAGAGGCCCAGCAACAACCTTTTTCCATGAACACGGCCATTATATTGATTTTATGTCATGCGCCGGGAGCGGCTACACATCCATGCAGACGCCGGACTTTGGCAACGCCTTGAGGCAGGACTTTGAGGCCTATGTCAAAGCCACCATGAAAGCCCACGGCACAAAGAGAAAGACGGACGCCTATGCAGTCATCTCCCAGGAGCTCCGTGGGGCGCTGCCCAATGCAATCTCCGATCTGTTCGGCGGGATGTCCCGTAACAAGTGCGCTGGCACATACGGCCATTGGAATACACGCTACTGGACCTACTCCGGGATGCTGGAGAAAGAGGCCTTTGCCCACATGTTTGCCGCTCAATTCGACGCTGACCGCTACGCTTTGATGCAGAAATACTTTCCCACCGCTTTGGCGGAGTTTGAGAAACTGCTGAAAGGGGTGACAACGCCATGATTAAGTATTCCGATGTAACAACCAACCCGGAGCTCCAGGAGGCCGCTACCGCTTATGAGCAGGCCTTTGGGGGCCGCTTTGTGGGGGATGAGCCGGGCCCCGGCCTGGTGTATTTGGATGCCAACGGGACCGCCTACGGCCCCCCGGACGGCTACACCAAAGAGGACCTGCTCACGGCTCTGGAGGGGGGCAAGGACACCCTCCCCTCTATCTGGACCAATTTGGATGAGCTGGATATTGACCCAGACATCCTCTACTGACCCGATGATGAAAGCATCGTGCTGAAAAGCACGGTGCTTTTTTCATACCCAAATACCGCCGGGCCCCGGCGGAAACCAACAGGGGCGCTGCCATACCGGGACTGGCCGGACACAAGGAAAGCAGATAACAGGAGGTAACGCAACATGAAACTTTTATGGCTCAAGGAAATCATTGGCGATGCCTACACGGAGGACATGGACGCCGCCGCCTGCCAGGCGATTGGCAAGGACTTTGTTGCCCGTGCGGACTTCAACGCCAAAAACACCCGTGTCAAGGAGCTGGAGGCCCAGGTGGGCCAGCTTGAGGAGGCCGCCAAGGGACACGCCAAGCAGCTTGATGAGCTGAAAAAGTCCGCTGGCGACAACGAGGAGCTGACCCGCAAGATTGGCGAACTGGAGCAGCAGAACAAGGCGGACAAGGCCGCTTATGAGAAAGAGCTGGCCACCATCCGGCTGACTGCCGCCGTGGACGCCGAACTCACCGCCGCCGGAGCCAAGAACAACACCGCTGTCCGGGCTCTCCTGGCCGACTATCTCAAGGACGCCAAGATTGAGGACGGCAAGGTGGTGGCCAAGGTGAACAATGAGAGCATCACCCTGGCCGCCAAAATCGAGGCCATGAAAAAGGACGCCAACACGGACTTTCTCTTTGGGAGCACCGGGGCCAAGCTGACCGGCTGGAAACCCGGCGACCCCGACACTGGGCGGAAACCCGGCGAGGGGAAAAAGCCCTCTGAGATGTCCTATTCCGAGCTGGCGGCTTTCCTGGCCGAAAACCCGGACGCCAAGCTGGAATGAGGTGACAACATGCGAAACATCACAACCCCTGCCAAAGCCGTGTCTTTTGAGGACGCCTTGAGAAATCTGGCGGCCAAGCTGACCGGCAAGCCCGCCGCATCCCTGCCCCGCACCCAGGAGGCCGTGGTGCAGTACATTGCGGACAACATCTCCTCCGTGAAAGAGCTGACGGACGCCCTGGCCAAAGAGCTGGCCATCCGGCTGACCCAGGAGCTTGCGGAGGCCATTGTCCAGGAAGTCATGGACCGCCTGGCCCCTGCGGGCACGGAGGCGGCCCAGGACGGCCCGGCAGATGAGCCGGAGGGCAACGATACCACCGGCACCAAAGAGGCCCCCAAGGGCCGCAAGCGCAAGCCCAACACCGACTAGAGCAACCCCATAAAATATCAACAATAACCGGCACAAGCAAACCAGTTACGACAGTCCGAAGAAGTAACGGCAGCAAACGCCTGGTATAAAGCAAGGTCCAAGT